>NZ_JBFUCJ010000005.1:0-120513 GCF_056405295.1 Variovorax sp. P1_H2
CACCCAGTTGTCCAGCGTCTGCTTCGGCATGCCCAGCACCTTGGCCGTCACCGACGCCGCTTGGCCGCCTTTGACCAGTCGCACCGCCTCCAGCTTGAATTCGAGCGTGTACCTGCCACGCGGTTGCCCGTCTTTTCTCTTGCTCATTTCTCTTCTCTCCAATCACTGAATTTGACCATCAGCTATGGAGTACGTTTTTCGGGGGCAAGATCACTAAACTGTCTACGGCGTGAACCTGAATCATGCGTTTGGCCAGATCCAGCTTGATGACGCAGGGATCGGGGAGTCTCCACGTGGACGTTTCGGGCGCCGTCCCGCATTACCGCWTCCAGTACTCCCTCCCGCAGTTCCCTATCGAGGAGTTCTTCAAGACCATGGCGCGGCAGAAGGTCGCGGCAGGCCGGATGGACTTCTCCGCGACCCTGTCGATGCAGGGAGCCGGGAAGGAGATGCGRCAGTCCGTGAAGGGGCAGATCTCGCTGCGCGGCAAGAACCTCACGCTCAGCGGCGGCGATCTGGACGCGAAGCTTTCGCGGTTTGAGTCCAGCCAGAACTTCAGCCTCGTGGATGCGGGGGCCTTCTTCTTCGCCGGGCCTCTCGGCCTGGTGGTCACCAAGGGGTATGACTTCGCGAACATCCTTCAGGGAACGGGTGGCAGCAGCGAGATCCGCACGCTCGTGTCCGACTGGAAGGTCGAGCGCGGCGTAGCCCACGCGCAGGATGTGGCGATGGTGACGAAGGAGAACCGCATCGCCTTGCGCGGAGGGCTCGACTTCGTCAACGGCCGGTTCAACAACGTGACCATGGCGCTGATCGACGCGAAGGGCTGCGCCAAGATGCTGCAGCGAATCAACGGCACGTTCCAGAATCCGCTGGTGGAGCAACCGAGTCTGCTCGCGTCYCTCACCGGGCCTGCGCGCAGACTGTTGCAAGAGGGCAGCGAGCTCTTTGGCGGMCGCTGCGAAGTGTTCTACAACGGTTCGGTGGCGGCGCCGARATGATTTCGCGCGAGGGCGCACCGCCCGACGCTCGATGGCGCTACGTGCATCAGCGGACGGCCATAAGCTGCAGCGTAGCGGCAATGGGCGAAGGAGCGCTCGCCGTCCAGCGCAATCGCTCCGATGGCGCCGCGAGGTGGTCCTGAGCACCAGCGCGTCGTCCGTCTCGGCCCGTCGCGTCCGGTCGTTCCACGGAGCCATCCGATGGGAGACCGGGCTGCAGGAGCTTTCTTTTGCAACTCGATTCTCCGCGTTCACGAGAGACAGTAACCGCTGGTTACCAACGGGACAAACAGATGAGCGTCTGTCTTACAAATCCGGCGCAATCACTGTATGACAACGAAATGTGAAACGTTCCCATAGACCCTGGAGAGAGAAATGTTAAGTACGCGCACCGCCGGATCCACGAGCAGGGAAGCGGGCGGAGTGGCGCCGAGTGCGCGAAGCAGGGGAAGCGCGGCGCGTAGCTCGCCTGTGATTGCCGAGATGAGCGCACGCAGGGCCTGGACTGCCGCCGTGAATTTGCGAAAAGCGATTCACCTGCGAATCGTCGCCGCGTATCGCAGCCAACTCGTAGGCTTCGGGTCGGGGCCATCGGACGTGGATCTGCGACTGTTCGCCAGGATTGCCGTCGCGGAGGAGAGACTGCGGCGGGTCCTCGACCGGGCGAAGGTGCATCCATCCTGCAATCGCGAAGCATCGTCCGTCCGACTGGCCACTCATGTGCGCCGAGGAGAGATCCAATGACCGCCGCCGAATCGCTCGCCGAGACAGCGCCTGCGCAGTTCACCGCCTTCGGAAGCTTGATCGATCTGGTCCGGCTGCGGATGGGGGCCAGTTCGGCGGAGGTATGCGATGCCTGCAACACGATCAACATCGGCTCGGCACGCTATTGCAAATGCTGCTCCCACAAGCTCACGGGCTTTTATCGTGCCAAGGAACTGGGGACCGTGGCTGCGTCCCAATGGGACGAGCTCGCCGTGCCGCGCCGAGCGTCCGCCGTGGATTTCGCGGCCTTCTTCCTGGTGATCAATTCGCTCGTCATCATCACCTCGTTGATTCCTTTGAAGTAGTTGCGAGCGTTCCTCGAAAGAGGTGGGGAACAAGCGTGACCAAGTACTGCGACGCATGCCACACGCCCAACCGGGACCGGGCCAGGTACTGCCGCGGTTGTGCTGGCAAGTTCTCGGGAATACGGTTCGATGCGGCGGCGTTTGTTCAGACGATGCCGGACACAGGCAACGCGTACCTGCCCCCGGAGAAGGCGCTGCGCGAATTCCGGCCTGCGCCCGTTGTCGATTCCATCCCCGTTCGTTCCACTCGGCCTCGGCCGCCTCCAGGCATCAATATCTCTCTGGTGCTGCTCTTGGTCGGTCTTCCTCTGGCAGCAACGGCGTTCGTGTACTGGCATTCGGGCCTCGGCCCTTTTCCCATACAGCCGCTGGCAAGTTCGCCGTCGATCCTCTCCCCCTCGTTCCGGGTCGCGCAGGATGCGCCCGTGATCTCGTCGCCGGTCGCGATGACGGCGGAGCGCGACGGCCCGCCCGTGGCCGAGCAACCGTCTGCTGGATTGCCGGAAGCTGCGCTGCCAACGGAGGTGGGAGCGCAGGAAGAGCGTGCCCAGCAAGAGCGCGTCCAGGAAGTGCGTGCCCAGGAAGTGCGTGCCCAGGAGCTGCGTGCCAAGGAAGTGCGGACCCAGGAAGAGGCGCCCAGCTTTGAAGCCTCGCCGGTGCCGAGTGCCCCCGCCCATGAGCGGCGAACGGTCCCGCGTCGGCGGGATCAGGCCGTGTCGCCAACGCCGGAAAAACGAGAAGCGATTTCACTCCCGGCAATCACTGCGCGGATTGAACCCCAGCCTGTCCCGATTTCGCCGCCGGTCGCGCTCGCGACGCCGCAAGGATATGAGGCCTTGCAAACGACTCGCGCAAGAGCGGATCCGAGCAAGGCCAGCGTTCGCACCGCGACGCCAAGCAACCTCTCATGCGATCGCTACAACCCGTTCGGAGAGACGATCTGCTTGGGGACCTCCCCAGCGGGGAAAGTCGCTCAGCAGGCATCGATTGCCAACTCGGCTCTTGGAGTCGGCGCGGCAATTGCGTCCAAGGGGAGTTCCAGATTCGCGGCATCGTTCGGTTCAGGCCACGATCCTGGTGGAGCCGCTGGCTCTGCGGCAGCGGGCGCCGGCGCAGGCGCGGCAGGTGCTGGTAGCGCGGCTGCGGGCAGCAGCGGCGCTGGCGCTGCTGGGTCCGCAGGCGGCGGACCAGGCGCCGGTAGTGGGGCCGGCGCTGGTGGGGGCGGCTCTGGCGGCGGCGGTGGTGGTGGCGCCGGAGGCGGTGGCGCCGGAGGCGGTGGCGCCGGAGGCGGTGGTGCCGGTGCCGGTGCCGGTGCCGGTGGTGGTGGTGGTGGCGCTGGTGGCGCTGGCGCTGGTGGTGGTGGTGCCGGTGGTGGAGGCGCCGGAGGTGGCGGTGGCCCCGGGGGCGGTGGCGGTCCTGGTGGTGGCGGCCCCGGGGGCGGTGGCGGTCCGGGCGGCGGGGGCGGCCCTGGTGGTGGTGGCCCCGGCGGTGGTGGCCCCGGCGGTGGYGGCCCCGGCGGTGGTGGCCCCGGCGGTGGTGGACCCGGCGGTGGTGGACCCGGTGGCGGTGGCCCCGGCGGCGGTGGCCCGGGCGGCGGTGGGGGACCAGGGCGATAGTGACCGTTGACTTGAGCCAGTTCCCTCGGACACGTATTGGGCGGATTCAACCGGTCGTCGCAACACCTATCCAAGGAGTAGCCATGGGAGTTCCGAAGCACGGCTTCCATCGGGCGGCCCAGCGCCGGCCTCATGGGTGAGTTTGAAAGATTCTGGGCTTCAATCGCTCAGGGAGAGTCGACCGATGCTGCTGCGGCGCAGTCCTTGCAGATGCAGGCCGGCAGCCTGGTGCGCGCGGTCAGCGTCTTCACGCTGGCGCCGGCACATGCAGGCCAAGAGGCGGCCTTGACATAGGGAGCGCTACCATCTGTTCGATTGCGAATCGTCTGTCGTCGAAAGGACATTCCCGTTGGCCCGATTGGACCCCCGCAACAAGTCACGCTACTGGCACGCGCCCGGCCTGCCGGGGATGGACCTGTTGCAGGCCGATTTCACGACGCACGACTACGCCCCTCATGTGCACGACTCCCTCGTCGTCGCGGTGACCGAGATGGGGGGCTCGGAGTTCAAGAGCCGCGGCCGCACCGACGTTGCCCATCCGCAGGCGTTGCTCGTCTTCAACCCGTCCGAACCGCATTCAGGCCGCATGGGCGGCAGCGAGCGCTGGCGCTATCGTTCGTTCTACTTGTCCGAGCCGGCCATCAAGGACGTTCTGAGCACCCTCGGAATCGATCAACCGGGGTACTTCACGTCCAATGTCGTGCGCGATCAGGACCTCGTCACGCGGTTTCTGGCGCTTCACCACGTGCTGGACGGAGAACCGCAGGACGCACTGCTCCATCGCGAACTGCTCGTGCGCACCTTCGGGGATTTGCTCCAAAGGCATGGGCAGGCCGTGCGACGCATTCCCAATGCGCCCGAGGACGCCCGCGCACTCGCTCCTGTGCTCGAACTGATGCGCGATGGCTACTCGGACAGTTTGACGCTCGAGCAAATGGGCGCGGCTGCGGGTCTGACACCGTTCCAGTTGATCGTTGCATTCAAACGAACCGTGGGTCTGACGCCGCACGCCTACCTGACGCAGTTGCGTCTCAGGGCCGCTCTGCGTCGGCTGCACGCCGGGCAGTCCGTCGTCGAAGCGGCGCTCGCCTGCGGCTTCTATGACCAGAGCGCGCTGAACAAGCATTTCAAGCGCACGTTCGGCATGACGCCGCTCCAGTATGTCCGCGCGCGAGTGATCTGAGATCTGCTGCGCCGCCGTCAATTCCGACCAATAGCATTTCGAGCCGTCCTGCCATGCTGGTGCCCATCAGCAAGGCTACCCATGACGCGACTCTTCTGCCAAGACAACTCTGAGATCCTGACACTCGATGCGACGGTCGTCAGGACGCGACCCGGCGCCGTTCTTCTTTCCCGGCATCCCCTCTATCCCGGCGGCGGCGGTCAGCTTCCCGACAAGGGCGCCATCCGGTGGCAAGGCGGCGAAGCACCAGTCATCGGGTTCTCCGAGGAAGGCGGCGCCGTCTGGATCGAAGTCGCCGCCGCCATCGAGATCGCGGGCGATGTCCAGGTGGCCGCCGACCCCGTGTTCCGCCAGCTCATGCGGGAGCTCCATACCGACCTGCACATCCTGAATGCGCTGGTTTTCAGGGACTTCGACGGCGCGCTGGTGACCGGGGTCCAGATGAACGAGGACGGGACGGCACGCATCGACTTCGACCTGCCGGATGCCGACAACGATCGCCTGCGGGGCCTGGAACCGGAACTGAACGACGTGGTCGCCCAAGACCTCGCCGTCGAAACGAGCTACGTGTCCATGACCGCCGCACACGCCGAGAAGGGCCTGCTGCGTTCTCGCTCGGTGGCGCCACCGCCGTCCTCGGAAGGTCTCATTCGCATCGTCGAGATCGCCGGCCTCGACCGGCAGGCTTGCGGGGGAACCCATCTCGGCTCGACGGGCGCCTCGCGCCCGATTCGCATTCTCAAGATCGAGAACAAGGGCCGTTCCAATCGCCGGGTCCGCATCGGCTTGCAGGGCCTGTGATGCGCACCGCGCTCCTCGCCCTGTGGGCCCGCCCCGTCTGGTTGTTGTGGCTGCCGCCCGCGTTCTGGGCCGGAAACCTCGTGCTGGGCCGCGCGCTCGGGCCTGTCTTTCCCCCGATCTCTCTAGCGGTCGGTCGTTGGGTCGTAGCGCTCGCAGTGTTGACCCCATTCGTCTGGCGGCAGGTCTGTCGGGAACGCGATCTGCTTGCCCGACACTGGATGCTCATTGCCGCCTGCGGCGCCTTCGGCATCGCCGGCTACAACGCACTCGGCTACTTGGCCTTGCAGACCGTGCCCGCCGCGAGCGTCGCGTTCCTCAATTCGACCTTGCCGCTCATGGTGCCGCTCGCGGCGGTGGTCCTCGGCGTCGAGCGCATCACCTGGAAGGCGCTTTTCGGTGTCGCCATCTCGTTCGTGGGCGTCGCCTGGATCGTGGCGCGCGGTGACATGACCAGCCTCGCCGGGCTGCGCTTCGACGGCGGCGAGTTGCTGGTGCTCGTGGCCGTTGCCAACTACGCCGTGTATTCGGTGCTGCTGCGGCGCAAGCCCGCTGCGATCAGTCCGCTGGTGTTTCTTGCCGCGACCATGGCGGCAGGGCTGGGCGTGCTGATGCCCTTCTGGGCCTTCGAACTCGCACACGGTGCGCGCATCCCGAGCGACCCGGCCTCGGTCGGCGCTGTCCTCTACATCGGCATCTTTGCTTCGCTGTTCGCCTTCATCCTCTGGAGCCGCTGCGTCGCGGCGCTCGGCGCGACGGTGACCGGCGTTTCGTTCCATCTCGTTGCGCTGTTCACCGCACTCCTGGCTTTCCTCGTGCTGGGAGAGGCCGTGCGGACTTTCCATGTCGCGGGCATCGCGCTCATCTTGCTCGGATTTTTCGTCACGACACTCCGACCCACGGGGCGCCCGGCGACGCCGTCCGAGCCTTCACCCTCCTGATCGGTTCGATATCCATGACCGTTTTCTCAGCCGATTCGTTTTCAGGCCACGAGCAGGTCGTGTTCGTCTCCGACGCACCGACCGGATTGCGCGCGATCATCGCGATCCACGATACGACGCCCGGCCCCGCACTCGGCGGATGCCGGCTCGCCACAGGGCGCCAGCGACAAGGCCTTGCGGCCTGAGTGCCTGGCCATGGATACGGTCGAGATCCTTCGGACGCTGGTTGCCTTCGACACGACCTCTCACCGGTCCAACCTGGATTTCATTCGCTGGACGGCCACGTACCTGGGATCACCTTCCGAGGTTGCCCGGCGAATTCCAGCGATCCGAGCTTGGGGACCAGCGCCATCGAGCCGGCAGCGCTGCTGGTCGCAGAGTTGGCAAAGTTCGGGCGCACGCTGTCCATGCGGGGCAATCGCACCACCTTCAATATCGGGCGCATCAGTGGAGGGACTGCCATCAACATCGTGCCCGGATGCTGTGAAGTGCTGTGGGAGTTCCGTCCGCCGGATGCGGACAGCGCGGCGACCGTGAGGGTCGAGGTCGAGCGGCTGCTCGCCGCCATGCCGCCAGGCGTGGATGTGAAGATGACCCAGATCGCCGGGGTGCCCGCGCTGGCGGCGAGAAATGACAGCGCGGCGGTGGTCATTGCCAGAGCGTTCGGTGCGCAGTGGCCGCCGAGTGAAATTCCGTTCGGAACCGAGGCGGGGTTTTTTGAGCAGGCCGGCATTCCTTCGCTGGTTTGCGGGCCTGGTGCCATCGCGCAGGCGCATCAGCCGAATGAGTGGATCGCTGCCGGAGAGCTAAAGGCCGTTGATCGCTTTCTTGCGAGGCTCGGCGCATGGGCGACTGGCGCCGAAGCGCGCGCGTAGCGCCCGTGCCGAGTCATGCTTGCAATCCGAGCAGCCGCCCGCCATCGTATTGCACCGCCAGCGCCGCGCGGCAAAGGGCGTCGAGCTCCACTTTGACGAGTGTCTTGGTTGTTCGCTTCAACGCAGTGCGGCCATCGAGGCTATCATCACAGAAACGCCAGTCAGCGCAAATTCTCCCAACCCCGCTTCGGCGGGGTTTGCTTTTTGGCGATTCCATCACTAAGCAGAAAGCATGCAAAGACCACCACAACGCCATGGACGCGAATGCCTATGTGCGGACCTGGGCGTTCTTCATGGACCGCCTGAACGGACAGCATGAGGGTACTTGTCTTTGGTGGACGCCACTACGACGACTGGGCGTTCATCGTGAATGTCCTCGATCGCGTTCATGCGCGCCAACCCATCACGCTCCTGATCGAAGGGGGTGCGACGGGTGTAGACCACCTCGCGCGCCGCTGGGCCATGGCACGAGGCATCGAGGTCGTCACGTACCGCGCAGACTGGGATCGCTATCAGCACCGTGCTGTGCCCATCAGAAACGCTCAAATGCTGCGCGAGGGTCGTCCGGAGCTCGTGGTCGCGTTCAAGGGTGGGCGCGAGACCGCGCACATGGTCACGATTGCCGCGGCAGCGCTCGTGCCGGTGTTGAAGACCTGGCGGTTCGCGGGTCGGGCAGGGCCTGCTTGAACCACGTTCCCTCATCGCTCGCCAGGGACTCTTCTGCGGGCCAATCGCTGACCTTCACCGAGCTCCGCGTCACAGGGCCCGGGTCTGCTCCGTACAAACTCGGGGAACTCATGTATTTCTACGATGGCGAGACACATGTCGGGACCATCGAGGCAGTGACCGTAGCACCGGGTGGGCACGAGGTTCACCTCGACCGCTTCGTGCCCTCAGCCATCCCGATGCGGCATCGCTGGGCGTCGAGGAAGCTTGTGCTCGTCGAGGCAGTCGCATTCTTGGCCGAGCATTTCGCGGCAGTCACAACGATCAGGGTCTCTATGAATTCGCCCGTTGAAAGGCACGACGACTTCCTCAAGGTCGCGAGGGACCGTGCCCAGCTCCTGCATCGAATCGGCGCCCAACAGATCAACATCATCCCCAACTTGAGCCCCTCGAATCGGGGCAATTTCACGGTGAGCGGGGTCTGGAAGCGCAACCCGCAAAACCTCAAGGCCCTCGATGCCGCTCTACGCCACGAGCGCGAAGCACGCCGATCTCGGAGGGCGGCTGCGGCCACTGTCAGAGGCCGCCTGGCAAGACTCGGTGAACGGATTCGACGCCTGCTGGATCGCTGCACGTCACAATAGGCGCTCGACAGACTCCCGATGGAATCCGAAGCCCATGATCGATGCTGCACGGTTGCGCGAGTTGAGTTCGCAACAGATCAAGTCCCAGGCCCTGCGATGCATCTGCAAGGCTCTGCAGGCGGCATCCTGGGAAAGCGTCACCGACGAACGCTGGCCTGCCGGGATGCAGCACGTCGGGACCTTGCGGCCCCCGGACATCGACGTGCCGACGTTCGAAGAATTTCATCCGGATGGCACGCGGTACGGGTCGGCCGACGCGCCGATCGCCGTCTCGTGGTTCCCCTTCAACCGGAGCGACGTGTACGCGTGCGGCGCCTGCCGCAGCGTGTTCCTGCGGTACACGGAGTACGGTGGCTACTACGTCGATCGCCGTGTCAGGTTGGTCGACCCCGCTTTGGTCGTTTAGGTTGAGTCGTCGACACGGCTGCGCGTATGCCGAGCCAGATGTAGCAGCATGCGCCGCTCTCCGCGGCCATGACTTCGGCCTGCTTCAGGCAACGGGCCGCGTGTGGCGAAGCGTCTGCAGCAGCATGCGCTGGAGACTATCGACGGCCTTTGAGCCGCGCGAGGCCGCACTGCGATAGAGGGCCACCTGCATCGGTTCAAGCGGCCCCAGTCCGTGCTCGATCCCCAGCACCTGCAGCTGTGCAGGAGCGCTGCACTGCGTCAGTGCCGCGACGGCCAGTCCGCTTTCGACGGCTGCGATCTGCCCGGCCAGGCTGGAGCTGTTGTAGACGACTTTGTAGGGACGCCCCTGCAGCGCCAATGAATTGATGGCGCTTCGGCGGCCCAGGCTCCCCTCTTCGTAGACGGCGATGGGTAGCGGGTTGCGGGTCCAGATGTCGAACTGCGCGGCGCCGACCCAGACCATGGGTTCGTGGAAAAGCAAGGTGCCGCGCCGGTTGTGGTCCCGCGAGACCAGGGCCAGGTCAAGTTCCCCCCGGGCCACACGCGGGATGAGCAAGGTCGACTGTTCGCAGTCCAACTGGATCTCGACGCCTCCATGGCGGGGCGCAAATCGCTTGAGGACGGGCGTCAGGTACTTGCTCGCGAAGTCATCGGGAACCCCGAGCCTCACCAGGCCCGAGATGGCCTCGCCGTGAAGCGCTGCCTGCACCTCGGCCTGCAGATCGAGCATGCGTCGGGCGTAACCTAGCAGCGTCTGCCCCTCGTGTGTCAGCTGGAGCTGTCGGGCGCTGCGGACCATGAGCTGACAGCCCACGGCCGACTCCAGCTTCTTGAGCTGCATGCTCACCGCCGACTGCGACCGGTGGACCTCCGGTGCGGCGCTCGAGAGCGAGCCGGCGTCGACGGCGGCGACGAAGCTCTTCAGCCAATCGATCTGGAGGTCCCTCATGTATTCGATAAACGGATTGTTGGACCTAAAATTATGCGCTTTCCGCTTTGATGATCGCGCGGCACAGTGCAGCCATCATGAGTTCCCTCGATTCCTTGTCACCTCGCCTTCCTGCCCCTGGCTCGAACGGGCAACAGCTTGTCGCGCCTGGCCGCCTCGACGCCCGCGCCATGGGTGTCATGACGCTGCTGTGCCTGATCTGGAGCCTGCAGCAGATCTCGCTGAAGGCCGTCGCCGACCAGGTCAGTCCGATGCTGATGGTGGCGCTGCGGTCCGCCGCCGCGCTGGTACTGCTGGCGGTGCTCATGCGCCGCCGCAGTGAAAGGCCGGACGCGAGGCACTGGAAGCCGGGACTGGTGGTCGGCGCGCTCTTCGGGCTGGAGTACCTGCTTGTGGCCGAGGCGCTGCGCCTGAACGGCGCGTCGCATGTCGTCGTGTTCCTCTACACGGCGCCCGTCTTCGCCGCTCTGGGATTGCATCTGCGACTGCCGGCGGAGCGCCTCGGTGCGCAGCAGGTGGCAGGCATCGCGCTGGCATTCGGGGGCATCGCGCTCGCCTTCCTTGGCGCAGACGCCACTTCTTCCACCAGCAGAGACAGTCGCGCGCTGTTGGGAGACGGGTTGGCACTGTTGGCAGGCGCGGCCTGGGGCGCTACCACCGTGGCGATCCGCTGCTCCAGCCTGGCGTCTGCGCCTGCTACCGAGACGCTCCTGTACCAACTGATGGGCGCCTTCGTCTTGCTGCTGCCAGCCTCCTGGCTGACGGGTCAGATGCGATTCGAGCCCTCGGCGGTCGTCTGGATGCACCTGGGCTTCCAGAGTCTGATCGTTTCTTTCGCGAGCTTTCTGGCCTGGTGCTGGCTGCTTCGCCGTTACCTGGCCTCCCGGCTCGGCGTGTTCTCGTTTCTCACGCCACTCTTCGGGGTTGTTCTGGGTGTCGGGTTACTCGGAGAATCTCTTGAGACCCCATTTGTCCTGGGCAGCGTACTGGTGCTGGCTGGCATCGGGCTGGTGAGCGGCCGATGGGTGTTGCTGCAGCGCTGGGTGGTGCTGCGCAGGTGACCGTCGAAGCGCTCCAGCACGTGGCGCAGGTACGGCGCCGGGTCGATGGCGTTGAGCTCCATCACCCAGGCGCTGTCGCCGTTGCTCTCGCCTGCGCCGCCCCAAGGCGCTGCCTCTCAGCTGCCCGGCATCCCCATCGCCGGATCGCTGACCGAGTGCCGGCCGGTCTCCACCCGGCCCGCAAAGCGCCTGGACCAGGCGGCGTCAGCGTCACATACCACCTCGAAGTCGTACCACTGGCCGCTGGCGTCCAGCTCCCAGTGCCTGCCTGCATCCTCGCCGCCCTTGACCCGCACGCGCCATGAACTGTCGCCGCGATCCTTGAAGTAGGCCTTGGCCGTCACCGTGAACCAGCAGGCTCGCTCGCCGTCGTTGCGCACCTTCAGGTGGATGTCGCCACGGCGCACGTCATAGCCGACGCGAATTTCAGGTTCGGGCGCGTCGCGAGACTTCAACGTGTTCAGGTCGCCCTTGAAGTGGCGATGAAATCCATTGGGGCCGAGCACCCACAGGTCGTACTTGCCGGCGTTGTCGGTCGCCACCCAGTCGTCGTCGAGCCGATCGTTGCGCTCAACCATGTAGCGGCGCGGCAGCCTCTCGAGGTTGAGCTTGTCGTAGACGTGGAACACCGCGCCGGCGTCGCCGGTGTTGGCGAAGATCAGTTTGACGCGGCCGCGCAGGCCGTCGCAACGGGCGCTCACGTGCAGTTCGTAGGGCAAGGCGCGAGACGGCCGCGTGCCGGTGGCCTGCACGGGCAGCAACGGGCTGGCTGGCGGCACGATCTGCGCCAGTTGATCCTGCTGCGCACGCAATGCGTCGGCCTGGGCCCGGCTCTTGCGGCCGGCGAGCGTGGGCAGCCGCTCGTCGTTGGGCCGCTCGAAGTTGAAGGCGCTGGTCAGGTCCCCGCACACGGCGCGGCGGAAGGGACTGATGTTGGGCTCCTTCACGCCGAAACGCTTTTCAAGGAAGCGGATCACCGATGTGTGGTCGAAGGCCTGAGAGTTGACCCAGCCTCCGCGGCTCCATGGCGAGACCACGTACATCGGCACGCGGATCCCGGGTCCAAAGACGCGGCCATCGGGCGCTGGCTGGCTGGTGGTGCCGGGCGGGGCCGGATAGTTGAAGCGCTCGAACGCCACCGCGGCTTCGCGCAGCGTGGTCTTGCCCGCCGCCGAGCCGTCGGGATTGATCGATGGCGCCGCAGGTGACGGGCAGTGGTCGAAGTAGCCGTCGTTCTCGTCGAAGTTGATGAACAGCACCGTCTTGCTCCACACCTCGGGCACCGCGGTCAGCGCATCCAGCGTTTCCTGGATGAACCAGGCGCCCTGCACCGGGCTCGACGGTCCCGGGTGTTCGGAATACGTGGCCGGGGCCACCACCCAGGACACCTGCGGCAACTTGCCGGACTTGATGTCCGAGCGAAAGCGCTCGAAATAGCTGTCGGCGTTGCCGAGTTCGCCCGGCATCGTGTTGGCAATCCCCTTGTACAGCGGGTTGCCCGCATCGTCGCTCGCCGGGTCGTAGGCGGGCGACAGGGCCTCGTTGCTCACCGGCTTGCCCGAAGCCTCGTTGGCCTGGCGGTATTGCTTGAAGCCGGCGAGCGGGTTGTCGCCGAAGTTGTCGGGCATGTTCTGGTAGACGATCCAGCTCACCTTGGCCTCCTGCAGGCGCTCGGGATAGGTCTTCCATTGGTAGCCGAGCGTGGAGGCGTCGATCGAATCCCATTCGTTGTTGACCGAAGCGACACCGGCGCCGGTCGGCCCGTTGGTGCCGGTCCACAGGAACATGCGGTTCGAGTTGGTGCCGGTGTGCATCGCGCAGTGGTAGCCGTCGCACAGCGTGAAGGCATTGGCCAGCGCGAACTGGAAGGGCAGCTCGGCCTCCTTGAAGTAGCTCATCGCGTTGGCGCCCTTGTAGCGGGGCCACTGGTAGGTCCGCCCGCCATCCCAGGCGTTCTCGCCGTCGACCCAGCTGTGCGGCGTGCCGCTCACGCGCTGCGCGTTGCCCTTGCTGCCGTCCAGGTGGTAGGGCAGCACCGGCTGCCCGTTGGCGTCGTTCTGCTGCCAGACGCTGCGCCCCTCCGGCAACGGAATCGTGAAGCGGTCGCCAAAGCCCCTCACGCCGCGCAGCGTGCCGAAGTACTGGTCGAAGGAACGGTTCTCCTGCATCAGGATCACCACGTGTTCGACGTCCTTGATGGTGCCGGTGGCGTTGTGCGCAGGGATGGCCAGCGCGCGGCGGATGCTTGGCGGGAAGGCAGCGAGCGTGGCGGCCGCCACGGTGCCGGTGGCTGTGCCTTGCAGGAACTTGCGTCGTGAGGTCATGCGTCTTCTTCTCGTTGAGTTGTCTGGGTCAGGGCGCGTACCGGATGCCCGACTGGCCACCGGCATCCGCCGTGCCGCCGCAGGCCGACACGGTCAGGATCAGGAGCAGCGCTGTGCCGATCCGCCAGAACTTCGCATCTGCCTGCATGGGTCACCCTCGTTTGCTGATGGATGCATTAGATGCAAGGCGCATGACAACGCCGTGACCCGTCGTTGCGCCGGCGCCTCGGCCGTGCCTTCGCGGCATAGGGCACGTGCGCGCATTCATGAAGCGCCCGCGGGTCATGACCTCGTCCGACTCGTCGCCCGGTCCGCGAGCCGTTCGCGAGTTCAGTGCGCTCAGTACGCGCGCGTGAATCCGCCGTCGTGCAGCAAGTTCGCGCCGGTCATGTGATCCGACAATGCGCCGAGCAGCTGCTCGACGACCACGGCAACTTCTTCCGGCCTGCCGTACTTGGCCAGCGGAATGTTCGAGGTCTCGTCGGCCAGGCGCTGAGCGAAGCTGACGCCCGCCCGGTCGGCGCGCCGTTGCAGCGAGGCCGAGTAGTCAGGCGTCAGCGTGCCGCCGAGCGACAAGGTGTTGATGTGGATGCCACGCTCGCCCAGCGCCAACGCGAGCGTCTTTGCCTCGGCCAGCCAGGCGCAGCGCAGCACGTTGCTCGTCGCGTAGTGGCCGAGCGCCTGCACCGACGTGACGGCCGAGATGATCACTACCTTGACGCGCTGGCCCTGAGCCGGGTCGGGTTGCATCGCGGGGATCACCGCCTTCAGAAGCCCCAAAGGGCCGATGAAGCTGCGCTGGAACAGCGTGCGCCAAGTGTCGTTGGGCGGCAGGCAATCGTTCGTCGGAGGCATCTGCGGCGGCATCATCACAATGCCGTCGAGCACGGTGCCTTGGTCGACGAGCCGTTGACCGAAGGCGGCGACGGCGACGTCGTCACCCATGTCGACCGGGATGGCCTGGTAGCGGCCGGGACGAACCGACTGCAGCTCGTCGCAAAGCGCAAGCAGCCTGCCTTCATCGCGAGCGGCAAGCACCAGCGCACGCCCCGATTGCGCCAGCCGGGCGCAGACGGCGCGTCCGATACCACCGCTCGCGCCGGTAACGAGAACGGAACGGCTGTCATCGCTCATGAACGCTCCTTGGCACGGGGGGCGACCGGTGGGCCGCAAGCTGCGCATTGTGCGCTCGTGGACCGCGCCTGGCGCCGCTTGACTCGCAACCGTTGTCGCGGCCCGCCGTGGCCCGGTCACTGGGGGGTGTTTCGCCGCGCCTCTGCGCGTGCCTGAGCCGCATTGGGCTTGGTCGACACGACCTTGCTGTTCACGCGCGACCCGCTGACCACGTTCTGATCAGGCGCCGCGGCAGCCTCCTCCGCCTGCACCTCGGCGCGGCTTCTTCCGGCCGGCGCCTGTGCATGCGCCGCGCTTGCAAGCATCCACGCGATGGCCGTGGTCGTGATGATCCTGACGATGGGTGCGCTGTTCATGTGATGTCCTTCGGGGTGTCTGTGCGGCTCGATGTGCCAGCTTCGATCCAAGGCTATTGGCTGCGCATTGCGGGGCGATGACGCCAGGAATGTCCCCTATCAGCGAGCCTCGCCGATTGCCGGCACCGATCGCTTATCCTGCCGTCACCCGCGGCAAGAGGCGGGCGACCGGCATCCGTCCGCAAGGCCCGTTTGGCTGGGGATCAACACAGCATGGATACCAACTCGCAAGTCGAACGGTTCGACCACGACGAATGGCAGGTTCGAATTTTCATGGCATGGGACGTTGTTCTGCACTGCCTGGCGGGGCGTGCTGAACTTGTGTACCAGAAGTCTCTGAGGTGTCGAATCGCCTTGCCCATGGGACTTCAGGAGCAGGAAGAAGCTGGCGCGCTGCTGCGGATTCGGGCTCAGGAATTCATCGCGGATTGGCACCGGCGCGACCACGACGCGGACTCCGAATTCAGCGAGTTGTAGCGGGCCTTCCGACCGAAGGCGATACGCCCATCCGATGCTCAACCCGGGCTGTTGGCGACACGCAGCCAGATTGGAAATTGGCGATCAAAGTCTTGTGGCGTGATCTCCGCAAGGTGCTCGCATGCGGTATTGGGAAGCGCCACACTCATTTCCTCGTGCCAAAGCACGATGCCAAGAAATCGAAGGACCAGGACGCGTTCCTCGCGCGGAACCGGAAACTCCGACACATGATGCGGCAACCGCAGCATCGAAACGCGTCTCCGCACCTCGATGACGATCCACCCCGAGCGCCTCACCCTGATGCACACGGCCCTGCCCAACCAGATCTGGAGGCGCAGCTCCCACGCGACAAGGAGCAGGAGGATCAGCGATGCGGCCAACATGCAAAATCCGACGTAAGTAGTTATTCCGTAAGGAAATATCGTCCGACAAGCTCGAACGCAAGATTAGGCTTCGCCGCAACGCGGCGCAATACACCTAACGCCGTATCGCGTCAACTTGCTCACGAATCCGACACTTTGTGGCCCACAAGCAACTCTGCGCCCGGTGCACTTCAGGGCGCACGGCCCATCGCAATGCGCAATAGGTCGGCGTGCAAGGTGCAAAGACCACCGCGAAGCCGCTTTCCGCGATCTGACGGGCGATATCTGCCGCATCGGCGCCCTGGTATGGCGATGCGACCCTGACCACGACCAGCGCCGGGTGGCCGTGGAACCTTCACAACTCGGCGGTGGATAGCGCCACAATCGCCACCTCTCCAACGCCGAGGGACAACCATGAATGCGATCAAGCGCGCTCGTCGTTTCATCGAACAGAATCCGAACGAACGGTCCGCCGTGGTGCTTTCACAGCTGGTGCTGGCGCTCGAATCTGAGCGCAGCGTCGAGCTTGCATCCCTGTATGAACTCGACCTCGAAATGTTCGACCTCGCCATCGACATCTTGAAGGAGTGGCGACTTGATCGCTACTACGCCGGCAAGGCCAAGCTGTTCGATCTCTCGCTGCAGATGTCTCACCTCGACGGGACCGACCTGCCGCTCATAAGGCAACCGGGCTGATCGCCGCATCGTGGCTGGCCGATCCGTATCGAACACTTTGTGGCTGCTGAAACGAACCGATTCCATGAAGGCTTGATGGCTACTGCCACACGCCTGGCGTCCAGGCGTAGAGTTCATGGCTTGGACTTCCTGTGCGCCTCTCACGTAGGCAAACGCGGCCTCTCGTAGGCAAATGCAGCATGAAAGGAAGTCCAGGCCCGGTGGCTCGATGCCGCCGGGCCTCATCTTGCGCCCCAGACATCGATGCCTGGGCGGTCGCGGAAAAGGCCGGCCGGATTCGGTGGCCAGCTGCGTCCTGTGGGCGGCGCGCGACAAACACGGAACCTCAGGTCTTGCGTGTGAAATTGCACGGGCGCCTACGGCTCAGGCACCGCACAATTTATCCATGCGCACCCCTCGCCTGCAGCTCTTGTGTCGTCATGCCTGGTGGCTGCCAGGCGCCTGCTCCGCGATCGCGATCACCCTGGCGATGGCTGCGCTGCGGCCCACCGAACAGAGCATCTTGCTATCGGTCGCGATTCTCTGCGCGCTGCCCTGGTCGCTCGCCCTCCTGCTCCTCGACTTCGGTCAGGGGTTCGCGGATCGCGCGGCGGTCATCGTCACGCTCGGCCTGTTCGCCAATGCCGCGCTGATCTGGTGGTGGACCGCCCTCCTCCGCGCCCGCTTCCGTCGACGCCAGAACGCAGATCCTCACGGCAGCGCGCAGCGCGACTCGATGAACTGATCCGCAGCTACGCGTCGATGGGAACACCCCCACCGAAATGYGCAACCCATTGGTCCCACAGCTCTTGATTCATGACAAGTGGGTTGCGCCAGGCACTCAGCATCTCGAGTTGGAGCTTCTGCGCCTGCATCAAACTTTCGACCCAGGCCGCCTGCCACTCGAAGAGCGGCTGGAAGTTGCCATAAGGGTTGGGGAATGGGGCTGTCGTCGTGAGGGTCATGGCGGTCTCCGTCGTGTTGTCCCAGAAGCGTAGGTCACGCCAGCATGCAGTTCAAGCGTGGGCGGACCGCGACCGCGAGCGCCAGTTCAAGGGGGCGGAAAAAGCCAACTGAAGGGCTGCATCATTGCCCGCAGCTGCCCAACGAACTGTGCGTGGGCCTGCATTGCAATGCGCTCGAATGCGCTACCGTCGAGCTCACCGTCGAACTTTTCCGAGACGAGCTTCCCGTCGGTCATCCGCGTTGTCCGGGAACTGATGCGGGTGCGCCCTGCAAAGCTCGAAACTTCGGTGATCGAGTAGGCGAAGCTTGCAAAGGGCGTGGCGCCGTAGGGCTCGACGACTTCCCACTTGCCGGTCCGGCCTTCGCCCACGGCAGAATCTTCCTTGATTGCGATGGATCGTTTGCTCTTGAGAGGGTTCCTCATTGAATGCCCAGCGATGCTACCGAAAGCACGCGGCTTTCGCACGGTTCGCCACGAGGCCTCGCGGCGATTCGGCAGAGGCTCCGCCTCAGGGTATTTTTTTGAGCGGCAGCGGGCCCATCTCAGGCCTCTTGACCGCCGCGGATCGCCGCCGAGGATCGGCGAATCTGCGTGGCCATCAGGCGCTGCATGCGAGTGGGTGGCTCGCGGTGCACCAGGAGGTCGATGACCCAGCCGGCCGCCACCAGGACGGCCAGTGCGCCAAGGGTGAAGATCGCTGAGTCCATGGTCCGCTCCTGAGTCGACGATCCGACACTTTGCTCCGGCGGGCGCAGTGTGTGAACCGTCCAGATGGACTGCGTTGTATTCGCGCAGTTTGTGACGTGGTTCCTTGTTTTTTGCCAAGAGGGCCAGCGGCTCCCTGCCCGCCTTCGCGCGCGACGAACTCCTCCGGGCCCCGGTCTTGAATTTCATTATTTAACATAATGCATGTTCGAATGGCGGCGGAACTGTGCATCCATGGCCTTTGACGAATGGCACGGGCTCGGATGTAATCAAAACGTTCCAAAGAAGTGGCGTGTCTTGCGAGCAAGGCGATCGCGGGCATCCTTGCTGCATTGCTCGCCGAACGAGGGGATGACTTTGTCTCCAGGCGCTTCCAACATCCCAACTGCCGGGTCGGTCGGGTTTCACTTCCAGCGCCACGAGAAGGTCGTCCTGGTGGTCGACCTCGTCGAATCGGTGACCCTGATGCAAACGGACGAGCTGGGCATCATTCAACGATGGGATGCCTTCCTGAGGCATGTGACGCAATCGGTCCTGCCTGCCAACGAGGGACACTTGGTGAAAAGTCTGGGTGACGGCCTCATGGTGGAGTTCGACAGCGCCCCTCGCGCCGCCGCTTCTGCCATGGCCATGCACCGCTGGCTGGATGCGCAGCACCGCGATACGGATCGTGGCCGCATGCAGCTGCGGATCGGACTCCACGCCACCTACGTGTACGAGGGCGAGCACGACATCTATGGCACCGGGGTCAATCTGGCGGCCCGCATCGCCTCGCTCGCACAGCCCGGCCAGACGGTCGCCACCGCGTCGGCCCGCGATGGTCTCGTCGACGGCCTGGACGGCGACATAGAGGACCTTGGCAACTGGTATCTCAAGCACGTGAACGAGCCTTTGCACGTCTATGGCATTCGGGCGGCGGGCCAAGTCGCGCCGGCATGGACGCCCCGCACGAATGCACCCTCGCTGCGCCCGACCATCGCGGTGCTGCCGTTCGTGTCGCGCACGGTTCAGGCCGAGCAGTATTCGCTCGGAGATCTGATCGCCGAGGGCGTGATCGGACAACTCAGCCGCTCGCAGGAGCTCAAGGTCATCTCGCACCTCTCGACATCGGCGTTCCGCGGCCGGGCCGGCAGTCTGGACGACGCGAAGGCCTACCTGGGCGCGCAGTTCGTGCTGTCGGGCAGCTATGTCATCACTGGAAAGACGGTGCTCGTGATGGCGGAGTTCACCCATGTCGAGCGCAACGAATTCGCGTGGGCCGAGCGCGTGACGGGCGACGTCGAGGACCTCGTGCAGATGCACAGCGAGATTTGCGCCACGATCGCCAACGGCTGTCATCGCGCGCTGCTCGACAGCGAGGCGCATGAGGCGCTCGTGCGGCCGCTGCCGAGCCTTCAGAGCTACACCATGCTTCTCGGCAGCATCGGGCTCATGCATCGAAGCGCGTCGTCGCAGTTCCTTCGCACCCGCGAGGTGCTGGACGCGTTGATCGAGCGGCACGGCCAGTGTGCACTGCCGCGCGTGTGGCTTGCCAAGTGGTATGTGCTGTGCTCGACGCGAGGCCTGACCGACGACGCGAAGTCGCAGGCGAATTTCGCCTTGCAGGAAACGCGGCGCGCACTGGATTTGGAGCCCGGCAATCCGCTGGCGTGGGCCGTGCAGGGCTTCGTGTATTGCCATCTGATGAAGGACGTGGAGCGGGCATTGCAGAGCTGCAGCCAGGCACTCGAATGGAATTCGAACGAATCGCTGGCCTGGCTCTTCAAGGCCATGGTGCATGCGTTCGACGGCAACGGAGCCGAGGCGCTACCTGCGGGACTGAGGGCGCTCGAGCTATCGCCGCTCGACCCGTTGAAGTACTACTACAACTCGTTGATGGCCTCGATCGCCATTTCGGCCGAGCGCTACGACCTCGCGATCAGCCATGCCGAGCAGTCCCTGCGGGTGAACGCGTCGCACTTGTCCAGCTACCGTTCGTTGATCATCGCGCAGTCCCTGGCAGGCCTGCCGGATGCCGCGCGCCGAACTCTCGCGCAGCTGATGCTGCGGGATCCACAGTTCAGCGTGTCGCGATTCGCGCAGGGCTATCCCTCGCGCGAGCGCGTACCAGCCTACCTGGAGAAGCTGAAGGACGCGCTTCGCGTAGCGGGCGCGAAGGAAAGCTAGAACGTCAAGAGCTGACATCACTGAGGAGAAGACCATGTCGCAACTCGGAGGTTATGGGGGCTACGGGGGCTACGGGGGCTACGGGGGCTACGGGGGCTACGGCGGGTATGGAGGCTACGGTGGCTATGGCGGCGCGTCCRCCGCAGCCGGCGCGCCGACGCTCGCCGATGCGTTCGCCAATCCGCTGGTCTGCACGGCGCTGATCGCGAGCCGCGACGGGACCGGCACCGGTTCGGTCGTGACGAGAAGACCCCCCGTGGAGCCCGGCACCTACGGCGTGGACAACTTTGAGCGCTGGGAACCCTGGGTGCRCTCCCATCTTCTGCAGTGGGAGCTCTGCCGAAACCTGAACGTCGTGACGCCGAGCACCGATGTGGTCGAGCTCAAGGTCGGGACCACGTCGATCGCCAGCCTGAAGCTGCCTCCGCGGCGATTCTTCCGGCGGCAGATCGGCATGGTGCTGGGCTATGCGGACCTCCGGATGGAGCGATCGCCCGAGATCCTCGCGCAGATCGACAACCAGTTCGCCTTCGTTGCCGCCGTCACCGGCCTGCACCCGGACCGCCACCGGAACACGGTCGAACTGCTCGTCAATGCCATCCAGTTCACCGTGCTGATCGAAATGCAGTTCAAGCACGCGCTCGCAGGCTGGCGGCCGGTCCAATACTCCGAGCAGGTCCAGCCGATGATCACCACGCCGGGCCATGGCAGCTTTCCGAGCGGTCACTCCACCCAGGCGTTCGTGCTCGCGCGCATGCTCGACGGCATCCTGCCGAAGACGGCAGCCTACGGCGCCATGCGCACGCAGCTGTACCTGCAGGCGGCGCGCATCGCGACCAACAGGGTGGTGGCGGGCGTGCACTTTCCGGCTGACAGCGTGGCCGGGCGCCTGCTGGGCCACAGCATTGCGGAGTATCTGCTCTCGCGCCTCGACGGGACCACGCAGGTCTGCCTGCGCACCTTCACCGGCGTCACCATGGGCGCAACGCCGATCGACGGGAGGAAGTTCGACCTCGACATGGATGATCCCATCGGCCCGAATGCGGTTGCGGACGGCTATGTCGTCGGGGCAGCGCAGACCATCCCGGCCTCCAGCACGCCGGTGTTGACGAAGCTCTACGCCATGGGCGCCGACGAGCGCAAGGCGCTGCGCCTGAAGTTCTGAGCCGTTCAGCCAACAGAGACACCGGGGGCGAACCATGCGCATCACTGAACTGCCGCTGAAGACGAAGTCGCGAGCCGATGTCTATCTGCAGTGGGCCCTGCACACCGACCTCCGATACCTCAACTGCGACGACAAACGGACGATGGTGTTGCTGGCGCGATTCGACAAGCCGTTGAATTTCGGCGTCAAGACGCTTCGGAGGCTTCGCGGCGCATCGATCAGTCCCACCTACCAGGGCTTTCGCCACGCGACCGTGACCGTGTCGGGCGAACGCGGGGCCTTGCAGGCCCAGCTGTCGGCGTTGCAGAAGTGGCTCGGCGCGGACTGCTTCGAGCTTGGAACGCCGCAGGGCATGCCGCTGGACGACCGGTTGGACATCCAGCTGGACGGTTCGGGCCCCGACATCGTGGTCGGCGTTGTCGACGATGGCTGTCCGTTCGCGCACAAGAACCTGCGGCATTCGGATGCCGCACCCGATGCGCTGGCCGTACGGTTCATCTGGGACCAGGGCGGCGAGGAGAGCGCGCCGCCGCAGCCCGCGCCGTTCGACTACGGCCGATTCTTCCTGCTCGACGAGTTGAAGGCGATCGTCGCCGGCGCCACGGTCGGCGGCACGGTCAACGAGGACACGGCCTACCGGAAGAGCGGACTGCCAAGTCTGCGCTCGGTGACGAGCCACGGCGCGCAGGTGATGAGCCTCGCTGCGGGATGGAAGAGTCGCATGGTGCCGCGGCCGCGGGACTTCGCAGCGACGCCGCTCCCGGCGTCCAGCGTGCCGCCTGGACGCAAGGACATGGCCTTTGTGCAGCTGCCGACGTCGGCACTCGACGATCCCTCGGGAATGTGGCTCGACTCCTACGCGCTGGACGGCATCCAGGCCATTCGCTCCTATGCACGCGACGTCTACAAGAATGGGAAGGCGAGCAAGGTGGTCATCAACCTCAGTTATGGCCCCCAGACCGGCCCGCACGACGGCAGCTCGATCCTCGAGACAGCCATGAAGGAGATGATCGAGAAAGCGCCGACGCAAGGCTACGAGCTTCAGATCGTCCTGCCGAGCGGCAACAACCATCTGGGGCGAACGCATGCGGAGTTCGATCTGGCCAGTGGAGGCGGTCGGATCGATTGGTGCGTGGCCGCCGATTCGCAGGTGCCTTCCTACCTCGAGATCTGGCTGCCCGTCGGTGCGAATTTCGGCGATCTGCACGCGTCCCTGGAGTCGCCAACAGGCGAAGTGGTTCAGGTGAAGTACAAGACGATCACCGAGACGGACGACCAGACGGCCGGGACTGTCGCATTGCCGACCTGCCAGTTCACGGACCGGAAGGTCATCCTGATGGTGATCATGCCGACGGCCAGGGTCCCTGGCGCAGCACCGGACGGCTTTGCGCTGGCGCCCATCGGTCGATGGAAGGTCCGCCTGAAGGCGACACCCGGCATGGTCATCGGCACGGCCCACGCGTATCTGGCGCGCAGCGATCCCAACCTCGGCCGCGCGCGGCGTGGCCGCAGCGGCTACCTCGACAGCAAGGGCTACGATCCCAAGCGCTACCGCCGGGCATCGGATCAACTCATCGACGACCAGCCGGTCCCTTCCGCGGCCGTCGTCGCGCGCGGCAGCATGAGCGGCATCGCGACCGGGGCGGTGACCTACGTCGCAGCAGGCTACTGCGCCACCACCTCCATGCCGGCCCCGTACAGCAGCGGTGGACCGGCGAGAGGACAGATTGCGCAAAGGCGCGAGGGGCCGAGCTGGGCCTATCCGTCCGACCAGAGCGTCGTGCTTCAAGGCGTGCTGGCCAGTGGGAATCGAAGCGGCGCCGTGACACGGCTCGTGGGAACCAGTTTCGCGGCCCCGATGCTGACGAGAGACCTGTGGATGAATCCGCTTGTGCCGCCTTCGGCCATTCCGGCGCCCGCCCTCCCCCCCTGGAAGATCCATCGCTTCGGCAACGGCCTGCGTGAATAGGCTTCACGCGCGCCTTCGAACAGACCCTAAACCGAACCTGGCAGCTGCCCCACTCGCAGCATGCCTGCAAGCACCCGGTGCTTGGATTGTTCGATGTGCGCCATCATGTGCGCCAGCGCGCCATCGCTGTCCTTGGCGGCGAGCGCGTTCAGGAACTCGAGGTGCTCGCGCATGGCGGGCACGACCTGCACCGGACGCATGGAGTCGGCGTCATACCGGATCAGGCGTACGTGCAAGCTGTTGACGCGATAGATCTCCGACAGGATCTCGTTTCCGATCGAGTCGACCATCGCGTCGTGCAGGCCCCAATCCACGGCCTGGGCGTCCTTTTCGAGTTGCGCGTCGGGATGGGGCTTGAGCGCGCGGTCCAGGATCGCCTGGTGGTCTTCGATGAGCTTCGCGATGGTTTCTTCGCTGGCGACTCGCGCGAAATGGACCACGGCTTCGCGCTCCACCATCGCCCGCACCTGCCAGGCGTTGCGGATCAGCTTCATGTCGACGCTGGCGATCTGCAGGCCCCGTTTCGGCACGGTCTTGATGAGGCCCGCCGCCTCCAGGCGCGGCACCAGCTCGCGCACCGCAGCGAGCGGCATCTCCAGCAACTCCAGTGGTGTTCGAGGACGACCAGGGCGACAACCCGAACGGTGCCATCAACGCCGTCAACAAGCTGATGCAGGTCAGCAAGGTGCCGGTGATGATCGGTCCTCATTACTCGGTCACGCAGATGGCCACGCAAAAGACCTACTGCAATGGCAAGGTGGTGTCCGTCACCGGCGGCACCTCGGTGGCGATCACGCACAGCGGCTGCAACTACGGTGCGCTACGGGACCATGCGCGAAACGGTCATGGGCCTGACGGTGGTCACGCCTGACGGGCGTGTCGTTCGCACCGGCACGCGCGCGCGCAAGTCGGCGTCGGGCTTCGACCTCACGCGACTGTATGTCGGCAGCGAAGGGCTGCTGGGAATCATCACCGAGGTGCAGTTGCGCCTGTTCGGCCTGCCGGAGCACGTGGTCGCGGCGGTCTGCCAGTTCGACAGTCTCCGCGCCGCCATGGACACGGTGATCGCCACGCTGCAGCTGGGCGTCCCGGTCGCACGCATCGAGCTGCTCAACGACGTGCAGATGGACGCCTGCATCCGCTACTCGAAGCTCGACGAATTCGAGGCACGGCCCACGCTGTTCATCGAGTTCCACGGCAGCGAATCGGCCGTGGCCGAGCAGGTGGGCATGGTGCAGGGCCTCGCCAGCGACAACGGCGGCAGCGGGTTCCGCTATGCCCACCGGCCCGAGGACCGCTCGCGCCTGTGGAAGGCCCGCCACTCGTGCTATCACGCCAACCTGGCGATGCACCCCGGCTGGAGCTCGATGGGCACCGATGCCTGCGTCCCGATCTCGGCACTGGTCGATTGCATCGCCGAGACGGAAGCCGATATCCGCGCGAGCGGGCTCTACGCCCCGATCGTCGGTCACGTGGGCGATGGCAACTTCCACCTCGGGATCATCTACGACGACAGTGATCGCGCTGCGCGGGCCAAGGCCGAGGCGCTGGCCGAACGCGTGGCACTGCGGGCCATCCGGATGGGCGGCACCTGCACCGGCGAGCACGGCGTCGGCATGCACCGGATGGGCCAGATCGAAGTCGCGCACGGTGAGGCGATCGAGCTGGTGCGCGACGTCAAGCGTGCCCTCGACCCGCTGGGCATCATGAACCCGGGGAAGATGCTGCGCATGTGATCGCCGCAAGGTGACCGAAGCGCTTCAACGAAGCCGCGCTTCCTTTCCGACCGGGCTCACGCGGAGGCGGGCGTGGCTTCCAGGAAAGGCGTGATGTTCCGAATCGCGCGCAAGACGTAGTCTTCCTTTTCTCCTACCGGCGCGACGTAGTGCATCGCGCTCCGGGCCGCCTCGAGGCCCGCCAGGCGGGCAATGACCCAGGCGGCCAGATACTGCGAGGCCAGGCAACCGCCGGCGGTTGCCACGTTGCCCCTGGCAACGAAAGGCTGGTTCAGCACGGCGACGCCGGCTTCTTCGACCCAGGGCTTGGTCGTCAGATCGGTACACGCCGGGACACCGTCGAGCAGCCCCAGCCTGGCCAGGACGAGCGTGCCGGAGCACTGCGCGCCCAGCAGTTGCCGAGAGGGGTCGAGCTGCAATTGCGCCATCAACGCCGCATCGGCGACGACCTGCCGCGTCTGCATGCCGCTGCCGACGATGACCGCGTCGGCCGCACCGGCCTCCCGCAGCGATGCCTGCGCTTCGAGCACCACGCCGTTCATCGATCGGACCCGCGCAGCCGGACTGGCGATCGATACCCGCCAGTCCGGCGCCTTGACGCGGTTGAGGATGCCAAGCGCGATGAGCGAGTCGAGCTCGTTGAAGCCTTCGAAGGTGAGGATGGCGATGTGCATGGTGTCGGTGGCTCGCTGGCGCTTTGGGTGGCGATGGGAAATCGTAGGCGCGGAGGGCAATACAATCAATTTATTGTCATGGATACATTGCCGCATGACCCACGCTCGGTACAAGCCTCTGGTCGACGCGCTCGCCGCGCAGATCCGCGCCGGCAGCCTGCCTCCGGGCACGCGCCTGCCGACCCACCGGAAGCTCGCTGCCAGGGAGGGGCTTGCACTCGTCACTGCGAGCCGCGTCTATGCGGAGCTCCAAGCCATGGGGCTGGTCAGCGGCGAGACCGGCCGCGGCACCTTTGTGCGGGAGACCGCCCTTCCCCGCAGCATGGGAATCGATCAGCAGGCTGCGGCGCCGGACATGGTGGATCTGAACTTCAACTATCCGTCGCTGCCGGGCCAGGCCGAGCTGCTGCGCGCGGGCCTGCGCCAGCTCGCCGCCTCCGGCGACCTGGAAGCCATGCTGCGCTACCAGCCGCATGGCGGGCGCCGGCACGAGCGGGCGACCGTGGCTCGCCATCTCGCAGCCCGAGGTTTGAGCGTCGGCGGGGACCAGGTGATGATCGTCAGCGGTGCCCAGCATGGGCTGGCAACGACCGTCATGGCGCTGCTCCAGCCGGGCGACGTGGTCGCGACCGACGCCCTGACCTATCCGGGGTTCAAGGTGCTTGCGCAAGCGCACCGACTCGAACTGGCGCCGATTCCGGCGGCCGGGCACGGCCCCGACCTGGACGCGCTGGAGCGCTTGTGCAAGAGCCGGCGGGTGCGCGCCGTCTATGCGATGCCGACGCTGCACAACCCGCTCGGGTGGGTGATGAGCGCGAGCCGGCGGCGGCAACTGGTTTCGATCGCCCGCCGGCACGGGTTGCTGATCATCGAGGATGCCGCCTACGCCTTTCTCGCCGAGGATCCACCCGCCCCCCTGGCGGCGCTCGCCCCCGAGGCCACTGTCTACGTCTCGGGTTTTTCCAAGAGCGTGGCGACCGGGCTGCGCGTCGGCTATGTCGCCGCGCCGGCCGAATGGGTGCCGAAGCTCGAGCGGGCGATCCGGGCCACCACCTGGAACACGCCCGGCGTCATGACGGCGATGGCCTGCGGATGGCTCGACGACGGCACGGTGATCCGGCTCGAATCGCAGAAGCGCCAGGATGCGGCGATGCGGCAAGCGATCGCCGCCGACGTCCTCGCCGGACTGCGGTGCGTCCGCCATCCGGCCTCTTACTTCGTCTGGCTCCCCCTGGCCGAAGCGCTTCGTGCCGACCAGGTTGCGATGGCACTGATGCGCGATCGGATCTCGGTGTCGACGGCCGAGCCTTTCGCGACGTCCGCCCGGGTGCCGCATGCCATCCGCCTGGCTCTGGGATCGGTCGAGCCAGGCGCTCTGCGCGAGGCCCTGGTGAAGGTCAAGCGCGCGATCGGTGAGCCAGTCTATTGAAGGCGCCCCGGCCAGTCACAATCGCGAGTCGATGCATCTACATTCAAGACAACTTTCGATCTACCCGGCCTGCCTGGATCGAGTTCGGCACCGGGTCGGCACAAGGGGGATCCGGAGGCCCTTTCGCCGTGCCGGCAGAGGGGATGCCTCGACGCCAAGGACTGCTCCAGGACATTCAGGCCACAATACCGGCCGAAGTGCGATGCCGATCGGGCACCGCGTTGGTCGTTCCGCTCGCGTTCGACGTTGTTCGCTCAGTCTCATGCCGTTGAAATTCTTCAGTGCCTTTGATCCGGTGTTGCATGCATCGCCGTCGGACCCCGCTCCTTGTGCCGGTCGACGCAGCCTGACCCGTTGATGCCCTTGCATACCGTCTCGCATCCAACCGATCGACTTCCGTGGGCAGAAAGCGGCCGGGCGATCGCCTGGCTGATCGCCTGCGTCACGCTGCTTCGCCTGGTGCTGGCCGCGTACGCGCCGCTCACCCCGCAAGAGGCGTACTACTGGACCTGGAGCCGCTTTCCGGACGGGTCCTATTTCGATCATCCACCGCTGGCCAGCTATGGCATCGCTTTCACGACGATGCTGCTGGGCCAGACCGCGTTCGGCATCAAGACCGCCGCGGTGCTGTGGTCGCTGGGCTGGAACCTGCTGTGGGCACGCCTCGTGCTGGACATGTTCGGCGATCGGCGGCTGGCGTTCTGGGCCGTGCTCGCGCTGAACCTGACGCTCCTGTACGAGCTGTATGGCTTCGGTCCGACACCGGACGGGCCGCTGCTGTTCGGATGGATCGGCACGATCTGGGCCGTCTGGCGAGCCAGCCGCAGCGGCGATGGGCGCTGGTGGTATGCGGCCGGCGTCTTCATGGGGCTCAGCTGGCTCGGCAAGTATTCGGGCGTTCTGCTGTTGCCCATCGTCGGCCTGTACCTGCTGGCGGTTCCGGATCAGCGGCGCTGGCTGCGGCGGCCGCAGCCCTACCTGGCCGCGCTGCTGGCGCTGCTGATCTTCTCGCCGGTCCTGGTGTGGAACGCGCAGCACGAATGGGTGTCCCTGGCTTTCCAGAGCGGCCGGCGCTTCGAGTCGATGGGCGGCCTGAAGCCGCGATTCTTCGGGCTCCTGCTGGCCACCCAGTTCCTGCTGCTGTCGCCGTACCTGTTCGCCCTGTCGCTCGGCGCCGCCTGGCACGGATTGCGGGCCTGGTTCGCTCGCCGCATCGAGCCCCGCGAATTGCTGCTGCTGCTGAGCGCGCTGATCCCGCTGCTGCTTTTCGTCGCGGTGAGCTTCCGCACGAACTCGAAGGTCAACTGGCTGATTCCGGCCTGGTGGTCGCTGGTCATCCTCGGCATCCGCCATTCGCTGGCCCGCCCGGGCAACGATCGAAGGCGCGCCCTGGGCCTGGCCTCGTCGGCGCTGTTGCTGGCCGCAGGCATCGGGGTGTCGGTCATTCCCAACCTGCCGCTGCCGGGCGACCTGAACATCTGGAGCGGCTGGCGGCCGGCCGCCGAGCAGTTGGACCGGGTCGTCGCGGCCGAGCGTGCCCAGGGGCGCCGGGCCTTCGTCTTCTCGCCGAACTACAAGACCAGCTCGTTGATCTGGTTCCATCGGCCGAGCCAGGAACGGACCTACGCGCAGGATATCTTCGGGCGCAGGGCACTCCAGTACGACTACTTCCCCCATTCCGAGGATCTCGTCGGCGCCACCGGTTTCCTGGTGCTGTCCGACCAGGCGCAGTCGGCGCTCGATCTGGCCGCGCTGCGCCCCCTGTTCGACCGCCTGGAGCGCGTCGAGGARGTGCAGGTCGGCGCGCTCGGCCGCACCACGCGTCGCATCGAGATCTGGCGCGGCACGGGCTACCGCGGGGCCCCTTCTCCCGGCCCGATGCCGCAACAAGACGCCAGCCCCTGAGCCCGCCAGAACCCCCATGCCACAACTGTCCATCATCATTCCCACGTTCAACGAAGTCCAGAACGTCACCGAGTTGCGCGACCGCGTCGCCGTCGCCTTGGCCGGAAGGGATTGGGAGCTGATCTTCGTCGATGACGACTCCCGCGACGGCACGGCCGACGCAGTGCGCCAGATGGCGCAAGCCGATGGGCGCGTGCGCTGCCTGCACCGCATCGGCCGCCGTGGCCTGGCGTCGGCCTGCATCGAGGGCATGCTGGCCTCGTCGTCGCCGCTGGTGGCCGTGATGGACGGCGACCTGCAGCACGACGAGCGCCTGCTGGCCTCGATGGCCGATGCCCTCGAGGCCGACCCGCGGCTCGACATCGTGGTCGGGAGCCGCTATGTCGGCGGCGGCGGAACCGGCGACTGGGACGCCTCGCGCGCCAAGATGAGCCAGTTGGCGACGCGCCTGAGCGCGATGGTGCTGAAGGCCGACCTGAAGGATCCGATGAGCGGCTTCTTCATGACCCGCCACGCCGTGGCGCTGCGCTGCATCCGCGAAGGCATGTCGGGCGTGGGCTTCAAGATCCTGCTCGACCTGTTCGCGAGTGCGCCCGAGCCCCTGCGCTTCAAGGAATTGCCCTACGAGTTCCGCAACCGATTCGCCGGCGAGAGCAAGCTGGACATCAACGTGGCATGGGAATACATGATCATGCTGTTGGACCGGATGCTGGGAGGCATCGTGCCGGTCCGCTTCATCGGCTTCGCACTGGTCGGGGGCTTCGGCCTGCTGGTGCACCTGGCGGTGCTCGGCGTCTCGTTCAAGGGACTGGGGCTGGGATTCGTGGCGGCGCAGGGCCTGGCCACCTTGGTGGCCATGACCAGCAACTTTCTGCTCAACAACATACTGACCTACCGCGACATGCGGCTGCGCGGCTGGCGCATGCTCAGCGGATGGCTGTCGTTCTCGCTGGCCTGCAGCGTGGGCGCGCTGGCCAACGTGGGCGTGGCGGGGTGGCTGTTTGCGCAGCGGCCGGATTTCTGGATCGCCTCGGCCATTGCCGGCGTGCTGGTCGGCACGGTGTGGAACTACGCCGTGACCATGGTCTACACCTGGAAGAAGCCGCGCTCCGCCTGAGCCTCGGGGCGCGCGCGACGCACCGCGGACGGCGCTTCGTCGAACGCCGCGTGTTGGCGCGCGTGCCCGCCAATCCAAAGAGAGAACTTTGGATGTACTTGCTTAGCCGTATCAGACAGTTTCATACTTTGCTACTAGCATCATTTGGAATATCGGCGATGAGCAATTGTTTGGTAGCGGCAGGCTCCACCCCTGCGCGATGGGCCGGCGGCCTGGCGCTGGTGGCATCGATGCTGGCGGCGCCGGCTGCGAACGCGCAGGTCAAGGTGCTCGTGAATCCGGGCGACCAGGCCRAGCAATCGCGTGGCGCCACCATGGCCGTCTGGCGCAGCGTCATCGAGCAGGCACTGCGCAAGGAGCGAATCTTCGACGTCTCCATCACCGGTTCTGCCGACATGACCGCCGACCTGAGCGCCACGCGTGCGCGGCTGCCTGACGTGGTGGTGGGGCCGGCCCACCTCATCGGCTCCGCCGTGCGCTACGGCTACGCGCCGGTGGCCGCCGTGGAGAGCAGCTCGCAGGCGGTGCTGGTGGTTCCCGCCGACAGTCCAATCGGCAACTTCCAGCAGTCCGCCGGCAAGCGCCTGGGCCTGCCGCTGCAGGACAGTCTGGTGACCTACCTCCTGCGCGGTGAGGCGGTGGCAGCGAACACCACGATGAAGCGGCACTTCCGCGACTTCTACGAGACGCGCTATCAGGACGCGCTGCTCGTCTGTCTTCAGATCGGCCGTTGCGACGTCGTCGCCGTCGAGAAGTCGACCTTCGACAAGTGGGTGGCCGGTGGCGCGGCGGTGAAGGCCGTGATGACGTCGCGCGAGGTGCCGGGCCTCGGCATCGCGGTCAAGGACGGCGCCAAGGTCTCGGCCGACATACTGCGCTCGGACATCGGCGACGCCGCGTCCGGCACCCGGACCGCGCGGGTGTCGGCACAGGACTTCACCTATGTCTCGACCCTGGGCTACTTCACGCCGCGCGAGCTCAAGGGCGCCAAGGTGGTCGACGCCAAGACCGTCGCGGCCATGCTGTCGGCCGGAAAGGCGAGGTACATCGACACCCGCAACGCCGCGGAGTTCAAGGAAGGGCACGTCCCCGGCGCGGTGCTGATTCCCTATGTCGAGAAGTCGGCGAAGGATCCGGACTTCGCGGCCGACGTCGACGAGTTCAACCTGGCCGCGCTCGGTGCCGACCGCGGCGCCGAACTGGTCTTCGGCTGCAACGGGCCCGAGTGCTGGAAGAGCCACAAGGCCAGCATCGCGGCGCTCAAGGCCGGCTACACCCACGTGAACTGGTTCCGCGGCGGCCTGCCCGAGTGGCGCGCCGCCGGGCTGGCCGTGGACACGGCGGCCAAGTAGCCCTTCGGCGGCGGGCTTGGTCTTAGTATTCGCTTCGCGCTTCTTCCCCTTACCCACGTTCCTTCTGCGAAAGAGCCCTTCCCATGACAGATCTCCCGTTCGCGCCCGATCCGATCCGCCGGGCGCTGCTCACCGGAAGCGGCGCGGCTGTCGCAGTGGCAGCCGCCGCCCCGTGGAGCACGGCCTTTGCGCAGGCCGCTGCGCCGCGTCCCCTGCCGGCCTACGCCACCTTCAAGGACGCCGGCACGATGATCGTCCACAGCGCCAACACCATCGAGATGCGCCGCGGCGCCGCAGGCAATGGCGCGCTGACCACGGTGAACCAGCTCTACGTTCGCAACAACCTGGCGCCGCCGAACGCCGACATCGTCGCCAAGCCGGACGACTGGGTGGTGCAGATCGAGGGCGTGCGCCGGCCGAAATCGCTCAGCGTGCGTGAACTCAAGGCCATGGACAGCGAGAGCGTGGCCATGGTCCTGCAATGCAGCGGCAACGGCCGGGGCATGTTTCCCTCCAAGCCGAGCGGCACCCCGTGGCAGACCGGTGCGGCCGGCTGCGTCATGTGGACCGGCGTGCCGGTGCGCCGGCTGGTCGACGCGCTGGGCGGCGTCAGCCCGGGAATGAAGTTCATGACCGGCACCGGCGGCGAAGTGCTGCCGGCCGGCATCAGCCCCAAGTCCCGGGTGGAGCGCAGCGTGCCGGCCGCCGCCATGGAGGACGCATTGCTGGCCTGGGAGCTCAACGGCCAGCCGATCCCGCTGGCGCATGGCGGCCCGTTGCGCCTGGTCGTGCCCGGTTTCACCGGCGTCAACAGCATCAAGTACGTCAAGCGCGTGGCTTTCACCGCCCAGGAGAGCGACTCGTCGATCCAGCAGACCGACTACCGCATGACCCCGGCCACCGAGGCTTCGCAGCGCCCCACCGACCCCTCGGTGTGGCAGATGCCGCCCAAGTCGTGGATCAACACGCCGCTGGCCGCCGACACCGACCTGCGCGCGGGCCAGGAAGTGGTCGTGCGCGGCGTTGCCTTCGCGGGCGTGAATGCGGTGAAACAGGTGGACGTGTCGGTCGACGGCGGCCAGACCTGGCAGCGCGCGGCGCTGGTCGGACCCGACCTCGGCCGCTTCGCCTGGCGTCAGTTCGAACTGCCGGTGAAGCTTCCGGCCGGCAAGCACGTCCTGGCCAGCCGCGTGACCGACGTGCGCGGCAACGTGCAGGCAGAGAACCGGTTCGAGAACAAGGGCGGCTACCTGAACTCCAGCTGGCGCGACCACGCGGTCGCCGTCACGGTGGCCTGAACGCGGTGCGCTTCGCTTCCTGGGGCGCCGCCCTGCTGGCCGGCCTGTGGCTGGCCGGCGCCCACGCCCAGACGCCGTCCGAGGAGGGCCGGAAGCTCTTCCTGGGCGGCGCGGTGCCGGCCTGTGCCCTGTGCCATACGCTGAAGCATGCAGGTGCCACGGGCCAGGTCGGGCCCGACCTCGACGAACTGCAGCCGGACGCGGCCCGGGTCGAGAAGGCGCTGCGCAACGGCATCGGCCCGATGCCCGCGTTCAAGTCGCTGACCGACGAGCAGATCCGCACGCTGGCGCTGTACGTGGCGACAGCGACCGGCGCGGCGCGCTGAGGCAACCCACCGCTCAACCGATCAGGCGCTTCATCAGTCCCGCAGTCGAAGCATCCAGCCCCTGCGTGTCGCCGCTCGCCAGGCGCGGCAGCAGGTCGCTGCACAGGGCCTTGCCGAGCTCGACGCCCCACTGGTCGAAGCTGTTGATGCCCCACAGCGCACCGCTGGTGAAGACGCGGTGCTCGTACATCGCGATCAGCGCGCCCAGGCTGTGCGGCGTCAGGCGCTCGAGCAGCAGCGTGGTGCTCGGGCGGTTGCCCGCAAAGGTCCGGTGCCTGGCGACGATCTCCGGCGCCAGTGACCTGGCCGCGGTCGGCGCCCGCTCGGCCAGGGCCTGATCGGTGCGTTTGCCGAGCATCAGCGCCTGGGCCTGCGCCAGGCCGTTGGCCAGCAGCTTGGCGTGCGGGTCGGCCAGGTCGTGCGTCGGCTGCTTGACCAGCAGGAACTCGACCGGGATCACGTCGGTGCCCTGGTGCAGCATCTGGAAGTAGGCGTGCTGGCCGTTGGTGCCGGGCTCGCCCCAGACCACCGGGCTGGTCGCGAAGGGCACGGGGTTGCCGTCGAGGTCGACGCACTTCCCGTTCGAYTCCATTTCSAGYTGCTGCAGGTAGGCCGGCAGCCGCTTCARTCCCTGGTGGTAGGGCGCGACGCTGCGGCTCGTGAAGCCGTGGAAGTTGCGATACCAGAYGTCGATCAGGCCCAGCAGCACCGGCAGGTTCTTCKCGAGCGGCGCCGTCGCGAAGTGCCGGTCCATCGCGTGGGCGCCGGCCAGCAGGGCGCGGAAATTGTCGGCGCCGATCGCCAGCGCGATCGGCAGGCCGATGGCGGACCACAGCGAGTAGCGCCCGCCCACCCAGTCCCAGAAGCCGAAGGTGGTCGTGATGCCGAACCGGGCCGCCGCCGCGACGTGGGTGGTCGTCGCCACGAAGTGCTTGGCCGTGTCGGTGCCGCCGTGGGCCGCGAACCAGGCCTTGGCCGCCTGCGCATTGGCCATGGTCTCCTGCGTCGTGAAGGTCTTGCTGGCGATCACGAACAGGGTTTCTTCCGGACGCAGGTGGCGCAGCACCGACGTGATGTCGTGGCCGTCGACATTGGAGACGAAGTGGCAGCGGAGCTGCGGATGCGCGAAGGCCTCCAGGGCCGGCACCGCCATCTGCGGGCCGAGGTCGCTGCCGCCGATGCCGATGTTGACGATGTGGCGGATGCCGCTGGCCCGGGTGTCGCGCACCGACTCGGCGTAGGCGAGCATGGCGTCGAGCACGCCGTGCACCTCGTCGCTGAAAGGCCCCTCGCCGCGCGGCGCGCGCAGCGCGGTGTGCAGCACGGCGCGGTCCTCGGTGGTGTTGATGGCGGCGCCGGCCAGCATCGCGTCGCGCCGTTGCGCGAGCTCGCACTCGCGCGCCAGGTCGAGCAGGAGCTGCACCGACTGGGCATCGATGCGGTTCTTCGACAGGTCGGCGAACAGGCCGGGCGCCTCGACCCCCAGCGCCTCGAAGCGGCCGGGGTCGCGGGCGAAGGCCTCGCGCAGGTCGAAGTCGCGGCCGTGGGTGTCGTAGTGGCCGCGCAGGGCGGCCCAGGCCTGGGTTTGATCGCAGCGGGGTGGGTTCATGGGTTGTCTCGGGTGGGGTTGCGGGTCGATCGGGAGGAAATGCGCGGCGTGCCAGGACTCAGGATTCCTCGCGCCATGAGGCACCGTCGCGTCCGACCAGCGCGCTGGAAGCGGCGGGCCCCCACGATCCGGCGCTGTAGGGCCGGGGCGCCTCGCCCGAGGCGCGCCAGCCGTTCAGGATCGGCTCGCACCAGCGCCAGGCGGCGTCGAGTTCGTCGCGGCGCATGAACAGCGTCAGGTTGCCCCGGATCGCGTCCAGCAGCAGCCGTTCGTAGGCTTCCATCGGACGCTGCTTGAACTGCTCGGCGAAGTCCAGGTTCAGGCCGACCGGCCGCAGGTTCATGGTGTCGCCGGGCACCTTGGCCATCATGAACAGCTTGAGGCTCTCTTCCGGCTGGAGCTGGATGACCAGCCGGTTGCCCGCCGATTCGGTGCCATTGGACGGAAAGATCGAATGCGGCACCGCGTGGAAGTTGACCACGATCTCGGCCGCGCGCGCGGCCATGCGCTTGCCGGTGCGCAGGTAGAACGGCACGCCCGACCAGCGCCAGCTCTCGAGCTCGGCGCGGATCGCCACGTAGGTCTCGGTGGACGTGTCGGGCGGAATGCCGGCTTCCTCGAGGTAGCCCGGCACGGCCTGGCCGTTGACGGTGCCGGCGCGGTACTGGCCGCGCACGGTGCGCGCGCCGACGTCGGCCTGCGTGAAGGGCGTCAGCGCCCGCAGCACCTTGAGCTTCTCGTCGCGCACCGCATCCGGATGAATGGAGGTCGGCGGCTCCATCGCCACGATGCACAGCAATTGCAGCAGATGGTTCTGCACCATGTCGCGCAGCGCGCCCGTGCGGTCGTAGAACTCGCCTCGGGTCTCGACCCCGACCTGCTCGGCGATCGTGATCTGCACGTTGCGCACCCAGGTCCGGTTCCACAGCGGTTCCAGCAGGGCATTGGCGAAGCGCAGCGCGAGCAGGTTCTGCACCGGCTCCTTGCCCAGATAGTGGTCGATGCGAAAGATCTGCGGCTCGGTGAACACGCGGCCGACGTCCGCGTTGATCTTCTGCGCCGAGGCCAGGTCGCGCCCGAGGGGCTTCTCGAGCACGACGCGCGAGTTGGCGCTGGCCAGCCCGGCCGCCGCGAGGTTCTTGCAGATCGGCGCGAAGAAGTCCGGCGCGGTGGACAGGAAGAAGACCCGGACCTCGGCCGGCGAATCCTTCAGTACCTGCGCCAGCGCATTGAAATCCGCGGGCGTGTTCGCCTCCACCTTGGCGTAGTCGAGGCGTTCGGCGAAGCTCGCGAAGGTCGCGTCGTCCATGTCCGCGGCGGGCACGAAGCTGGCAAAGCTGGCCTTCACCTTCGCGATGAAGTCGGAGCGCCCGAGCTGCTCGCGCGCCAGGCCCAGGATCCGGCCATGCGGCGGAAGATCACCGTCGCGGTGGCGGAAGTACAGGGCCGGCAGCAGCTTGCGCATGGCGAGGTCGCCGGTGCCGCCGAACAGCAGCAGATCGAATGAATTGACTTGGGGCATGGAAGAATCCTGGGGTTGCGAAGCACTGGATGAAGACGCATCGAAGGCTCCTTCATCAAGCGGGTCCCGGCCTCGGCACCGTGAGGCCATCGCTCCCGACGATCGACATCAGGCGTACCGGGCCGACATGGCCTCGAGCGGAATCGGCTTGATGCGCACCGCGTGCCCGGCGCAGCCGAAGGCCTCGAAGCGCGCCTTGCATATGTCGCGCGCCGCCTTCTTGGCCGCCGCCATCGCCTTGCGCGGATCGAACTCGCCCGGCTGTTCGGCGAACACCATGCGCATCGCGCCGGTCATCGCCAGACGAATGTCGGTGTCGATGTTGATCTTGCGCACGCCGCTGCGGATGCCGCGCTGGATCTCCTCGACCGGAACGCCGTAGGTCTCCTTGATGTCGCCGCCGTACTGGCGGATGATCGCCAGCCACTCCTGCGGCACGCTGGACGCGCCGTGCATCACCAGGTGCGTGTGGGGTACCGCGGCGTGGATCTGCGCGATCCGCTCGATGGCCAGGATGTCGCCGGTGGGCTCGCGCGTGAACTTGTAGGCGCCGTGGCTGGTGCCGATGGCGATGGCGAGTGCGTCGACGCCGGTACTCGCGACAAAGCTCCTGGCCTCGTCGGGATCGGTGAGCAGCATGTCGTGGCTCAACTTCCCGGCCGCTCCGACGCCGTCCTCCTCGCCGGCCTCGCCGGTTTCCAGCGAGCCAAGGCAGCCGAGTTCGCCTTCGACCGATACCCCGATCGCGTGCGCCATCTCACAGACCTTGCGCGTCACCTCGACGTTGTAGTCGTAGCTGGCCGGCGTGCGGGCATCCTCGCGCAGCGAGCCATCCATCATCACGCTGGTGAAGCCCGAGCGGACCGCCTGCTGACAGACTGCCGGCGAGGCGCCGTGGTCCTGGTGCAGCACAACCGGGATGTCGGGGTGCGCCTCGACGGCAGCCAGCACCATGTGGCGCAGGTAGGGCTCGCCAGCGTACTTGCGCGCGCCCGCCGAGGCCTGCAGGATCACCGGCGACTGCGTCTCTTGCGCCGCCTCCATGATGGCGTGGATCTGCTCGAGGTTGTTGGCGTTGAATGCCGGCACGCCATAGCCGTGCTCAGCGGCGTGGTCGAGCACTTGGCGCAGGGAGACGAGGGCCATGATGCGGTTCTCCGGGGTGGGGTCACGATTCGGTGGCGGGCCCGCCATCGCGGAATTGGCTGCGCTCGCCGAACGGCCGCGGCGTGCCGCTGTCGCGCGACGCCGGTTCCTGGTGGTAGCACTCGATGCGCTCGACCTCGTTCCTCGAGCCGAACACCAGGCCGATGCGCTCATGCAGCGCGCTCGGCGGCACGCCGAGCATCGGCTGATAGCCAGTGCTCGCGCGGCCTCCGGCCTGCTCCACCACCATGCCGATCGGGTTGGCTTCGTACAGCAGGCGCAAACGTCCGGGCTTGCTCGGATCCTTGGTGTCGCGCGGGTACATGAAGACGCCGCCGCGCATCAGGATGCGGTGCGCCTCCGCCACCATGCTGGCGATCCAGCGCATGTTGAAATCCTTGCCGCGCGGGCCGATCTTGCCGGCCAGGCACTCGTCGACGTAGCGCTTGACCGGCGGTTCCCAGAAGCGGCTGTTCGAGCAGTTGATCGCGAATTCATGGGTGTCGGGCGGAATCCGGATGTCCCGGTGCGTCAGCACGAACTCGCCGAGGCCGGGACTCAGCGTGAAGCCCGCGACGCCGTTGCCGACGGTCAGCACGAACATCGTCGTCGGCCCGTAGAGCGCGTAGCCGGCGGCCACCTGATTCGCGCCCGGCTGGAGGAAGTCCGCTTCGACCACGTCGCGGCCGCTCTCGATCACCTCCTTCGGCGCGCTCAGGATCGAGAAGATGCTGCCCACCGAGATGTTGACGTCGATGTTGCTCGATCCGTCCAGCGGATCGAACACGAGCAGGTACTTTCCGCGCTGGTACTGCGCCGGGATCTGGAACGGCTCGTCCATCTCTTCGGAGGCCATGCCGGCCAGGCGCCCGTTCCACTCGTTCAGGCGCAGAAACAGCGCGTTGCTGATCACGTCCAGCGGCTTCTGCACCTCGCCCTGCACGTTGAGGGCGCCGCCGGCCGGCGCCGGCGTGCCGTCGCCCAGCGCGCCGAGGCCGACGATGGCGGCAATCTCCTTGCAGGCGAGCGACACGTCGAGAATCAGGGCGTCGAGGTCGCCATCGACCTGCGCAAGGCGACGGCGCTCCTCGAACAGATAGCGTGCGAGCGTCCAGCTTTGCGATGGCGGCATGGGGGCAAGGCCTTGATCGTCCATGCGGGTCACCCGACCCGAAGGGGGTTCAGCCCCAACACCTTGCGGGTCGCGTCGACGACGGCCTCGGTCGTGATGCCGAAGTGCCGGAACAACGCCGCGGCCGGGCCGCACTCGCCGAAGCTGTCCAGGCCGATCACCGCGCCGTCCAGCCCGACGACCTCTCGCCAGCCGGCCGTCACGCCGGCCTCCACCGCCACGCGCGGCACTCGGGGTGGCAGTACGCTCGCCTGCCACGCGGCGTCTTGCCGGCGAAACTGGAACCAGGAGGGCAGCGACACCACTCGCACCGGCACACCTTGCCGCGCCAGTTCTGCCTGCGCGGCGACGGCCAGCGCCAGTTCGCTGCCGGTGGCGATGAGCACCGCGCGCGGCGTCCCACCGATGGCCTCCTTCAGCACGTAGCCACCGCGGGCGACGGCCTCGAGTTGCTCGGCGCTGCGCGGCTGGTGTGGCAGGTTCTGCCGGCTGAGCACCAGGCTGGTCGGGTGGTCGCGGCTTTGCAGGGCCGCGGTCCAGGCGACCTGGGTCTCGACCGCGTCGCCGGGCCGCCAGACGTCCATGTTCGGCATCAGCCTCAGCGAGGCGGTCTGCTCCACCGGCTGGTGGGTGGGGCCGTCTTCACCCAGGCCGATCGAGTCGTGCGTGAAGACGTAGATCGGGTTCAGCTTCATCAGCGCCGCCATGCGCAGCGCGTTGCGGGCGTATTCGCTGAACATCAGGAAAGTGCCAACGAAGCCGCGAAACCCGCCGTGCAGCGCCACACCGTTCAGGATGGCTGCCATGCCGAACTCGCGCACGCCGTAGTGCAGGTAGTTCCCGCCCTTGCCGGCACGCAGGCGCCCGGGGGTGACGCTGACGCAGCCCGGCCAGTTGGTGAGGTTGGAGCCCGTCAGGTCGGCCGATCCGCCCAGCAGTTCGGGCAGCGCCGGAGCCAGCGATGCGATCGCGTTCTGGCTGGCCTTGCGTGTCGCGATGGTTTCCCCTTTGGCGGCCACCTTCTCAAGGGCTTGCTGCGCTTGCGCGTCGAAGCCTTCTGGCAACTCGCCCTTCAGCCGGCGCTCGAGTTCGACCGCGAGGGCCGGGTGGGCGCGCGCGTAGGCGTCGAAGCGTGCGGCCCAGTCGGCATGCCGCTGCGCGCCGGCCTCACGTGCATCCCAGGCGGCGCGTACCTCGGTCGGCATCTCGAAAGGCCCGCGGGTCCAGCCCAGCGCCGCGCGCGTGGCGGCAACTTCCGCGGCGCCGAGCGGCGCGCCGTGGCTGTCATGTGTGCCGGCCTTGTTGGGCGATCCGAAGCCGATCGTCGTCTTGCAGCAGATCAGCGTCGGCCTGACGCTCTGCGCGGCGGCCTCGGCGATGGCCGCATCCAGCGCCTTCGGGTCATGCCCGTCGACGCTGCGGATCACGTGCCAGCCGTAGGCCGCAAATCGCGCCGGCGTGTCATCGCCGAACCAGCCCGCCGTGTGGCCGTCGATCGAAATGCCGTTGTCGTCCCAGAAGGCCGTCAGCTTGCCCAAGCCCCAGGTGCCGGCCAGCGAGCATGCCTCATGGCTCACCCCTTCCATCAGGCAGCCGTCGCCCAGGAATACCCAGGTGCGGTGGTCGATGATGGCGTGGCCCTCGCGGTTGAACTCGGCCGCCAGCAGCTTCTCGGCCAGCGCCATTCCCACCGCGTTCGCGATGCCCTGACCGAGCGGCCCGGTCGTGGTTTCGACGCCGGGCGCATAGCCATATTCGGGGTGGCCCGGCGTCTTGCTGTGGAGTTGTCGAAATGACCGGAGGTCGTCGATGGACAGGTCATAGCCGCTCAGGTGCAGCAGGCCGTACAGCAGCATGGAACCGTGGCCGTTCGACAGCACGAAGCGGTCACGGTTGGGCCAATCGGGATGTGCCGGGTCGTGGCGCAAGTGGTGGCGCCAGAGCGCTTCGGCAATGTCGGCCATGCCCATGGGCATCCCCGGGTGTCCGGAATTGGCTTGCTGTACGGCGTCCATGGCCAACACGCGCAGCGCGTGGGCGAGGGTGCTTCGGGTCGGGTCGGTCATGGCTCGATTCGTGTGGGCAACGGAAGCGTTGGACGAGCCGCCGCCAGGGCGGCTCGGGTCGGAACTGCGCGACGGCGCAGACTCAGGCGAGTTGGCGCTGCAGGGACTGCGCCATCGCGCGCAGGATCAGCCAGCACGAGGTGGCGCCGGCGTCCAGCACGCCGATGGAGCGCGGACCCAGCCGGGCGGAGCGGCCGATGCGGGCCTGGAGATCCTTGGTGGAGTCCTTGCCGGCCTCGGCCGCAGCGCTCATCGCCTGCAGTGCGCCGGAGAAGCCGGCTCCGCTTTTCAGCGCCTCGGCAAAGGCGTCGCGCGCCGGTACCAGGGTGTCGATGAGGGACTTGTCGCCCACCTGGGCATTGCCCATGCTTTGCACGTTGGCCACCGCCGCGGCGAGGGCTTCGCCGAACAGCTTGGCGTCCAGTTGCGTGTGGGGCTCCAACGTGTTGACGAACCCGAGGAAGAAACTGCCGTACAGCGGGCCCATGGATCCGCCGATGTCATCCATCAATGCCTGCGACAACTGCGCCATCGCCGCTGGGAGCGAAGCGGCGCGGGCTTCTCCGATCGCGTCCAGGCGCGCGCCGCAGCCCGAGAAGCCCTTGGCCATGTTGATGCCGTGGTCGCCGTCGCCGATCAGTCCGTCGATCTCGCTCAGGAACTCGCGGTGCTCGACGATGGTGGCAATCAGGTCGCGCACCAGGCCGCCTGCCTGGCCGAGCGTGATGGCCGGGCCTTCGACCGTGCGCGGCACGGCCGAGGCGCGCACGCCTGACGGCGCCGCCGCGGCCTGCGGCGCGATCGCGGGGATCTGCGGGTTCGCATCGGTGCGCGTGCTGGGCACGCCCTCCACCGTGATGCCCACCGACCGGCAAGGCGCCTTCAGGCAGGCCTCGAGTTCGTCGTCCAGCCTCATCAGCGTCAACGTCACGCCGAACATTTCCAGCGATGTGAACAGGTTGCCCACCCGGTTGAAGGCGACCGTGACGCCGCGCGTGGCCAGCCTCCGGGCCACCTCGCCGTAGAGGATGTACTGCTCCATGACCGGCGTGGCGCCCAGGCCGGAGATCAACACGGCCACGCGATCGCCTTCGACGATGGGCAAGTCGGGCAGGATGGCATCCAGCATCATCTCGGCCATCTCGGCTGCGCTGGCGGTGCGCCGCACGTCGATGCCAGGCTCGCCGTGATGGCCGATGCCGACCTCCATCGTGCCGTGCGCGATGTGGAAATTCGCCTTGCCGACCGCCGGGATCACGCAGGCCGACAGGCCCACGCCGATGCTGCGGGTGTTGGCGATGGCTTTCTGCGCGGCGGCGATCACCTCGTCGAGGCTGGAGCCCATGGCGGCTTTGGCGCCGCCCACCTTCCACATCAGGATCTCGCCGGCGACGCCGCGCCGCTTGGCCTCGTCGCCCTTCGGCGCCGAGGGCACGTCGTCGTTGGCCACCACCGTCTTGACCGTGATGCCGTCGCGCGCGGCCATCTGCATGGCCATCTTGACGTTCATGTTGTCGCCCGCGTAGTTGCCGTAGAGGCAGGCCACGCCGGCGCCGCCATCGGCGGCGCGCATGGCGTCAAGGAAGCTCTTGGCGGTGGGCGACGAGAAGATTTCCCCGACAGCGACCGCGTCGCAGAGCCCGTCGCCGACATAGCCGATGAAGGCCGGCTCGTGGCCCGATCCGCCGCCGGTCACGATGCCGACCTTGCCTCGTTCCGGTGCGCCGAGCCGGTGAATCACCCGGGCGTTCCCCTCGCTGACGCGCACCGTGTCGGCGTGCGCGATCAGCCAGCCTTGGAGCATGTCCTCGACCACCAGGTCCGGATTGTTGATTACGCGATTCATCGTCATGAAAAGTCTCCGTCGAATGGGGGTGGGTCACAATCGCCAAGGGTTGATCAAATGATCATGTTATGACGATTGTGATCACGCAATTTCAGCGAGTCAATCCAGAGCGTGTTGCTTTTTTCTAAGGGTAAATCCCAGCCTATTTCAAGAAGTCTAGATAAATCAATCACTTATCTTCATTTTCTGAAGATGACTCTGGATCATGGGTTTGACATTTGCGCGAGCCGCCAAGATACTTTTGCTCATGGCATGAACATTGGATCACCCACTGGGCCATCCATACACCGAGGAAATCATGAACATTGCGATTGGTTGTGATGAGGCGGCTTGCGACCTCAAGAACGTCGTCAAGCAGCATTTGCTGGATCAGGGGCACCAGGTCGTCGACTTCGGAACCCATGACAACCAGCCGGTTCTCTATCCGGACATTGGCATTGCCGTGGCTGAGGCGATCGTCCAGGGGCGGCACGAACGGGGGGTACTGTTGTGCGGAACCGGTATCGGCATGGCGATCTCCGCCAACAAGGTGGCAGGGATCCGGGCGGCACAGGCCCACGACACCTATTCGGCGGAGCGGGCCAGCCGCAGCAACAACGCCCAGATCGTCACGCTGGGTTCACGCGTGATCGGCCCCGAACTGGCCAAGGCGATCGTCGATCGTTTCATCGGCTCGAATTTCGACGGTGGCAAGTCGGCCCTGAAGGTCGACGCGATCACCGAATACGAGCGTTCGCAGGCCTCGTCGGCCCGCGACTCGGATGCGTGAAGCCCCTTCGCCCTTTTGATGCGAGAACCTGCCATGAACATCCCGTTGCTGTCCGCCAAAGGCGTTGCGAAGAGCTTCGGCGGTGTGCCGGCGCTGCGCAATGGTTGCCTCGAACTGCATGCCGGCAGCGTTCACGCGCTGTGCGGCGGTAATGGCGCAGGCAAGTCCACGTTCCTGAACATCGTGATGGGCATCTTGCGGCGCGATGCCGGCGAGGTCGCGGTGAAAGGGCAGCCGGTGGATTTCGCATCGCCGCAGGAGGCCATCGCGCATCGCATCTCGATCATCACGCAGGAGCTGTCGCCAATCCCGGGCATGACGGTGGCCGAGAACATCTACCTCGGCCGCGAGCCCAAGCGTGCCGGGCTGGTGATCAATTACCCGGCGTTGTTCGCGCAGGCCAACGCGTTGCTGCGCAAGTTGGGCTTCGATATCGATGCGCGCGTCCTGATGGGGCGCCTGAGTCTCGCGCAGACTCAGCTGGTCGAGATCGCCAAGGCCTTCAGCCGCGACAGCGACATCATCATCATGGACGAGCCGACGTCGGCCATCGGGGAGAGCGAGACCGACATCCTGTTCGACGCGATCCGCAGCGTCACCGCGCAGGGCGCCGGCATCCTGTACGTCTCGCACCGGCTCTCCGAGATCTTCACGATCGCCGACAGCTACACGGTATTCCGTGACGGCGGCTTCGTCCAGGCCGGCAAGCTGGCCGACATCGACCGGCGCCAGCTCGTCAAGCTGATCGTCGGGCAGGAAGTGCGCATCGCCGACAAGAAGCGCAAGCCCGCGCCGACCGGCGATGCCCTGGTGTCGGTGAGGCATCTGTCGCGCAAGGGCGAATTCGCCGACATCAGTCTCGATGTGGCGCCCGGAGAAGTCCTGGGCATCTACGGCCTGATGGGGTCGGGTCGCAGTGAATTTCTCAATTGCCTCTACGGACTGACGCGCCCCGATACCGGCGAGGCCAGTCTTCGCGGRCAGTTGTTGCCCAAGGGAAATCCGGCTGCATCGATCAAGGCCGGGCTGTCGCTCGTCACGGAGGACCGCAAGGCCTCCGGCCTGGTGCTCAGCTCGTCGGTCAGTTTCAACACCAGCCTGGCCGCGTTGCCCGTGCTGCAGCGCGCTTCGGTGGTCGACCGGGCGGCTGAACGCTCGCTCGTCAGCGAGATGGTCCAACGCATGCGGATCAAGCTGGCCAGCACGGCCATGGCGGTGTCCGGGTTGAGCGGTGGCAACCAGCAGAAAGTGGTGCTGGCGCGCTGCATGGCCACCAACCCGGTGTGCTTGCTGTGCGACGAGCCGACGCGCGGCATCGACGAAGGTGCCAAACGCGAGGTGTACGCGTTCCTGGCGTCATTCGCCGAGCAGGGCAATGCGGTGATCGTGGTGTCGTCCGAGGCGCCCGAAGTGCTGGACGTGAGCGACCGCATCGCCATCTTTCGCAAGGGCCGTGTCTCTGACGTGATCGACGGCCACTCCGCCACGCAGGAGGAACTCCTGCACCTCGCGTCTTGACCCGAGACTCTCTTCATCCTCGACCGGACCCACGCCATGAACGCCGCTCCCACCACCACCGCCGCCGCGCCCACCACCCAGCTGCGCTGGCGCCATCTGCTTGCCGACTACGGCATCGTCCTCGCCTTCCTTGTGCTCTGCGTCGCGCTCAGCGTGGCCGACGAGAACTTTCTGAGCTGGGGCAACTGGGTCAACATCCTGCGCCAGACGTCGATCAACGGGATCCTTGCGATCGGTATGACCTACGTCATCCTGACCAAGGGGATCGACCTCTCGGTCGGCTCGCTGCTCGCCGTCTCGGGCATCGTCGCGGCCAGCCTGGTGACCGGCGAGACCGCCCACCCCGCGATGGTCGGCATCCTCGCCGGCCTGGCGGTGGGTGCCGTCCTTGGCGCCGTCAACGGCGGGCTGATCGCAGGGCTGTCCGTGGCACCCTTTGTCGTCACGCTCGGCATGCTCAGCGTGGCGCGCGGCCTGACCTTCATCTACAACGACGGCATGCCGATTGCGGCGCTGTCGCCCGGGTTCCGCTACATCGGGCAGGGCATGCTGGCGGGCATTCCCGTGCCGGTGATCATCCTGGCCGCGACGTTCCTGGTGTTCTGGTTCATCTTGAAGTACATGACCTTCGGCCGCGCCGTGTACGCGGTCGGCGGCAACGAGAAGAGCGCGAAGACCAGCGGCATCAACACCGTCCGCGTGATCTTCCTGGTCTACGTGATCTCGGGCGTGCTGTCGGCGCTGGCCGGCCTGATTCTGGCGGCGCGCACCACCTCGGCACTGCCGCAGGCGGGCGTGGCCTACGAGCTCGACGCGATCGCCGCGGTGGTGATCGGCGGAACCTCGTTGAGCGGGGGCGTCGGCTCGCTGACTGGCACGCTGATCGGCGCGCTGATCATCGGCGTCATCAACAACGGTCTCGATCTGCTGGGCGTTTCGTCGTACTACCAGCAGGTCATCAAGGGTGCAATCATCGTTGCGGCAGTGCTGCTCGATGTCTCGCGCAAGAAGCAGGCTTGACCTGCTGTCCATTCCTCCATCACTGATCCAAACCAAGGAGACATTCCCCATGCGATTCCTCAAACTCGCCGTCTTGACCGTCGCGGTGGCCGCGCTTGCCGCCCCGCAGTTCGCGGCGGCTCAACAGAAGACCTACAAGATCGGCGCCGCCGTCTATGGCCTCAAAGGCGAATTCATGCAGCTTTGGGTGAATGCGCTGAAAGACCACCCAGCCGTCAAGGACGGCACTGTCAAGCTGACGATCTTCGACGGCAAGTACGATGCGCTGACGCAGAACAACCAGTTCGACACGATGGTCACGCAGAAGTACGACGGCATTCTCTTCGTGCCGATCGATATCCAGGCCGGCGCCGAGGCCGTCGAGAAGGCTTCGGCGGCCAAGATCCCCGTGGTCGGGTCCAACACCCGCGTCAACAGCAACAAGCTCGCCGGGTACGTCGGGTCCGACGATGCGGTGGCGGGTGAAATGGAAGCCGAGGCCGTGATCAAGGCGATCGGCAGCAAGGGCAACGTGGTGGTCATCGAGGGCCCGATCGGGCAGTCCGCGCAGATCGAGCGCCGCAAGGGCAACCAGGTCGCGCTCGCCAAGTACAAGGATGTGAAGGTGCTGGAAATGAAGACGGCCAACTGGTCGCGTGCCGAGGCCTTGTCGCTGATGGAGAACTGGCTCACGGCACATCCCGGAAAGATCAACGGCATCATCGGCCAGAACGACGAGATGGCGCTCGGTGCGATCGAGGCGGTCAAGGCCAAGGGCCTGGTGCCGAAATCCATCCCGGTCGCGGGCATTGACGGCGTGACCGATGCAATCAAGGCGGTCAAATCCGGTGACATGGTGAGCATTCTTCAAGATGCGCAAGGTCAGGCGCAAGGCGGACTCGACGTGCTGCTGCGACAGATCGAAGGCCCGAGCTACAAGCCACGCGCTGCGCTGTGGACCGAATACGCCGGCACGGGCCTGAGCTGGGGCGACGGCACGGCCAGGCAGTACAACGTGCCGTGGACGCCGATCACGACGCAGAACGCCGACGCACTGCTGGCCAAGCGCAGCAAGTAAAGGGGGAGTTGCCATGTCTCTTGGTTTCGATCAGGCGTTTGACCTCTCCGGACAAGTTGCGCTGGTGACCGGCGGCGCATCGGGCATCGGTCTCGCGGTTGCCGAGCTGTTCGCCGCCAAGGGCGCCAGCCTGGTGCTGCTCGACCTGAGCGATCAGGTCGCCGCGGTGGCGCAGCGGCTGCCGGGCCAGCATCTCGGGATCGCCTGCAACGTGGCCGACCTCGCCCAGCGCGAGGCTGCCGTTGCCAGCGCCGTCAAGCGCTTCGCGCGTATCGACATGCTGGTCAACAACGCCGGCGTGGCGCTGCTCGATCGCGCCGATGCGGTCACGGAGGCCGACTGGGACAAGACCATGGCGATCAACCTGAAGGCGCCGTTCTTCCTCGCCCAGGCCGTGGCTGCGCAGATGAAGAAGCAGGGCGGCGGCCGCATCGTCAACCTCGCCTCGCAGGCCAGCGTGATCGCGCTGGAGCGCCACGTCGCCTACTGCGCCAGCAAGGCGGCGATGGTCTCGATGACGCAGGTGCTCGCCGTCGAGTGGGCGCCGCTGGGGATTACCGTGAATGCGGTCTCTCCGACCGTCGTCGAAACCGAACTCGGCAAGAAGGCGTGGGCCGGCGAGGTCGGTGAGGCGATGAAGAAGAAGATCCCGATCGGCCGTTTCGCGCAGCCGGCCGAGATCGCGGCGGCGATTCTGTATCTGGTCAGCGCACATGCTGGCATGATGACCGGCGAGAACCTGATCATCGACGGGGGCTACACAATTCAATGAACGACACCCTATCCTCGTGAATCCATGACCGAAAGCGATCTGGCAAAGCTGGCGACCCTGTACTACATCGACGGACGCACCCAGGAAGACTTGTCGAAGCATTTCGGCATCTCCCGTGCAACGGTGGGCCGCTTGCTGCGCCGGGCGCAGGAGCAAGGCGTGGTCGAGATTCGCGTCCGGCCGCACCCCACCTTCGCTGCCGATCTCGAAAAGCAGCTGATCGATCGCTTCGGAATTCGGCGGGCGCTGGTCGCGCTCGATCACAAGGACGCGGACAAGCAGCGCGAACTGCTGGCGGGCCTGGTGGCGAGCGAACTCGACCGCATCTTGCTGGATGGCAGCGTCGTCGCGGTTGGAATGGGGCGCAACGTGAGTTCGGTGTCCGAGCATTCGATGTCGGCGACCCGCCGGCAATGCAACTTCGTCAGCGCCATCGGGGGCTCCTATCGAGGCGGGGAGGCCATGAATGCGGACCATATCGCGCGCCGCCTGGCCGCGCGTTTCGGTGGGGAGTCCGAGTCCCTCTACGCGCCCGCCCTGGTCGATGATCCGCTGATCCGCAAGGCGCTGCTCGAGAACGACACCGTGCGCCACACCCTGGACAAGGCCCGTCGTGCCGACATCGCGCTGATCGGCGTCGGCGACGTGAGCGTGGACAGCAACATGGTGCGCATGGGGTGGTTTACGCCGCAGGAGATCTCTGAAGCCAAGCGCGCCGGGACCGTGGGCGACATGATGGGCTACGACTTCATCGACATTCACGGCGAGCCGGCGATGACGCCGATGCAGGGGCGAGTCATCGGCCTGACCCGCAGCGATCTGCAGCGCATTCCGAACGTGATCGCCGTCGCGGCAGAATCCAGCAAGGTGACGGCCATCGTGGGTGCCTTGCGCACGGGTGCGATCGACACCTTGGCCACGACGGCAGGCAACGCCGCCGCTGTTCTTCAGCTCGACGAGGCGATCAACGCCTCGCGACAAGGCTGAAGTCGTCGCACAGATCGCGCTTCGCGCTCGTGGCTGCCGGGAAGCCGAGGATCAGGCACGCCCGGACGTCCCCTTCAGCAATCGCTCGAAGTTCTGCTTGAAGATGATGCCGGCGTAGTACACGTGCTCGCGCATCAGCTGCTCGGCCCGCGTGCAATCCCGGGCGAGCACCGCCTCGACGATGCGGTGGTGGTCGCCGTGCGAGCGCAGGATCACCGCATGCTCGACGTCCCACAGAACGAGGCGGTCCGACGCATAGGGGATGTTGTGCGCCTGCTCGGCAAATCGGCCGAGCCAGGGATTGCACGAGGCTTCCAGGAACGTGTTGTGCAGGGTGACGTTGATCTTCTGGTACGGCTCGTGGTCCTCGGGCAATAGCACGCCCTTCGACAGGATCTTGTCGCCGTCGGACAGGCACTCCCGCAGCGTCTGCGCCTGCGCCTCGCTGAGGCCGCGTTCAGCCGCCCGCTTGCAGGCCAGACCCTCGAGGGCAGCGCGCACCTCGTACGCCGCCACGATGGTCTCCAGTTCGAACTCGCGCACCAGGTAGCCGCGCTTGGGCTGGTGATCGATCAGCCCTTCGTTGGCGAGGGCCGCGAGCGCGGCGCGCACAGGGGTCCTCGAGACCCCCATCTCGAGCGCGGTCGGGATCTCCTCGATGCGTTCGCCTGCTTTGAAGCGGCCGTGCAGCACCCAGTTGCGTAGCGTGTCCGTGACCTGTTGCGACAGTGTTTCCAACGGCTTGCCTCCAGTTCGAGCGGCTTGTGGCCGCCGCGGATCAAGTATACATGTTCGGCAAAAAGTCGACATTACTGGGGTAAACCCCGGTGTATACGGTCGATCATGTATACATACTCCGTGCAGGCGCCAGGTGGAGCGCGACTTTGAAGATTGGAAATGGCATGACGGACAGTTCGAGCAAAGGCCGGTGGGCGTTGGTGACGGGTGGGGGACGGGGCATCGGCGAGGCCATTGCACGCCGATTGGCGGCAGAGGGCATGCGGGTGGTGGTGGCCGACATCGACCGCGCCAATGCCGATCGCGTGGCCGGCAGCCTGGGGGCGCTGCACGTGAGCCGCGCCGTCGATGTGGCCGACGAGGCGGCGGTGCAGGCCTTGTTCGAGGATGTCGAGTCGACGCTCGGCGCGGTCTCGGTGCTGGTTTGCGTGGCCGGCATCCTGATCCTTCCAGGCGGCGAGCGCCCCCTCATCAAGGACATGACCATGGATACATGGGAGCGCAGTTTCGCGGTCAACACCCGCGGCGCGTTTCTCTGCAGCCGCGAGTACCTCCGCCGGCGCGAAGTCGCGAACGTCGAACACGGGCGTGTCGTGTTCTTCGGCTCGGTCGCCGCGCAGCTCGGCGGCTACCGTTCGAGCGCCGCCTACATCGGCGCCAAGGCCGCCGTGCACGGCTACGCCAAGGCCTTTGCACGCGAAGCGGCGCATCTGGGCATCACGTCGAACGTCATCGCGCCCGGCCTGATCGATACCGACATGCTGCGCAGCACCGTCACCAGCAGCGGTGCGCTGGCCGCGGCCGCCCAGAACATCCCGCTCGGCCGCGTCGGCACGGTCGACGACGTCGCCGCGGCGGTCAGCTACCTGGTATCGCCGGCAGCCTCCTACATCACGGGCGATGTCATCGACGTCAACGGCGGCTACCGCATGCAATAGACGCACACCCAGCCACTCGCAGATTCAATCCCAAGGAGACACCATGAAACGACTCAAGACCCTCGCCGCGCTGGCCGTCTGCAGCCTGGCCATCGGCGCCGCGCACGCGCAGCAGGAACCCGGCGTGACCGACAAGACCATCAAGATCGGCCTCTTCGGCCCCTTGTCGGGCAACTCGATGGCCTATGGCTTCGACGTCATGAACGCGGCGAAGATGTACTACGAGAAGGTCAACAAGGAAGGCGGCATCCATGGCCGCAAGATCGAACTCGTGATCGAGGACGATCGCTGCAACGCCAACGACCTGCTGGCCGCGGTCAAGAAGCTGACCGAGCAGGACAAGGTCTTCGCGCTCAACGGCGGCTCCTGCTCCGCGGYCGTGGTCGGTGCGCGCGAATACGTCGAGCGCTCGCAGATCCCCTTCGTGATGCTCAATGCGTCGGGCGACGGCGCGCTCTATCCGCCGTCCAAGTACATCTACGGTGCCTTCTCGATCTCGCAGCGCGCCGTGGGCGGCTCGATGGTGCAGTTCGCCGCCGAGCACCTGAAGGCCAAGAAGATCGGCTACATCAACCACGACGACGCCTACGGCGGCTGGAACCTCGAGGCCGCCGAGTTCCAGGCCAAGAAGATCGGCGTCGAACTGCAGGTGCAGTCGGTGGCGCCGAACCTGACCGACGTCACCGCCCCGATGCTGAAGATCCGCGCGGCCAATCCCGATGTGCTGCTGATCACCACCTACGCCAGGCCCGTCAGCCTGCTGGTGAAGAAGGCCCAGGAACTGGGCTGGACCAAGCCCATCGTGATCGCGGTCAACGGCACGGCCGACCTCAAGCAACTGGTCGAGAACGTCGGCAACAAGGAGGCGTTCAAGAACGTCTACCTCCAGGAAGTCATGGCCGACGTGGCCGGCGGCCCCAAGCTCAAGTGGGTGTACGACATGTACAAGGCGTCCTATCCCGATCTCGCCGCCAAGCCCGGCTACCCGCAGACCTACATGCCCTACGGGATCCCGTCGGCGATGACGGTGGTCAACGCCCTGAAGGCGGCCGGCCCGCAACCGACCCGCGAGAAGTTCCTGACGGCGCTGTCGCAGACCAAGTTCGAATCGAACGTCATGGCGGGCCCGATCGAGCTCACGCCCACCGACCACGCGGGCCAGAAGTCGGCGATCTACCTGAAGTTCGACGGCAGCGAGATGACCCCGGTTCCGGGCGCCTATCGCAGCCTGTGGACCTACCAGCCCAAGTAATTCACCAAGGAGACGAGGCGCCCGTGCGAGCGGGCGCCTCTCGCACCCCATGAGCCTCAGCGAGATCTGGCTATTCCTGCAGCAGGGTGTGCTGTCAGGTCTGGTGACCGGCAGCGTGTACGCCCTGCTGGCCATCGCCATCGTCGCGATCTTCAAGACCACCGACGTGCCCAACTTCGCGCAGGGCGAGATCTTCATGATCGCCGGCTACGTGGCCCTGTGCCTGCTGCTGATCGCCGGCCTGCCGTACGCGGTCGTCATTCCGCTGACCGTGGTCACGGTGGCTGCCGGCGCGGCACTGTTCCAGCGCGTCGTCATGGAGCGGGTCACGCATTCGAAGGGCGTGGGCCCGCAGCTCGTGATCGCCACCCTCGGCCTGGCCTACACGCTCAAGGGCCTGGTGCGGCAGACGGGACTGGGCGACACGCCGCGCTCGCTGCCTTCGATCGTGCCCAACGACCCGGTCATGATCGGCGACGCCTTCCTGACCAAGCTCGACGTCACGATCTTCATCAGTTCGGTCGTCGTGATGCTGCTGATCTACCTCATGTTCAGCCACACCCGCATCGGCAAGGCCATGCGCGCGGTCGGCATGAATCCGCGCGCCGCCCAGATCGTGGGCATTCGCCTGTCTCGCATCCGGATGATGGTCTGGGCGATGTCCGGCGTCATCTCGGCGCTGGCCGCGCTGCTGATCACGCCCAAGGTGCTGATCACGCCGGACATCGCGCACATCGCCATCCTGGCCTACGCGGCCGCGATCGTCGGCGGCTTCACGAGCCTGCCCGGCGCCGTGCTCGGCGGGCTGATCATCGGCATCGTCGAGAACCTGGTGGGGCTCTTCATCTCGACCAATGCGATCGTGGTGGCCCCCTTCCTGGCCATCCTGGTCACGCTGATCGTGCGCCCCCAAGGCATCCTGGGCGGCAAGCCGCAAGTCAAGAAAGTATGAAATCCATGACCCGCGACCACTGGGCGCTGCTGGCTGCCGCCCTGATCCTGATCGTGCTGCCGTTCACCGTGTCGGGCTACGTGCTGTACGTCGTGAATCTGCTGATGGTCTTCGTGGTGCTGGCGCTCGGCATGCACGTGGTGATCGGCGAGGCCGGGCAGTTCGCGCTGGCCCATGCCGCCTTCTACGGCATCGGCATCTATACCGCCGGGCTCATCAACACCGCCTGGCATCCGCCCTTCATCGTGTCCATCCTGGCGGGCGGCCTGCTGTCGGCGGTCTTGGGCTTCTTCATCGGCTACCTGGCGCTTCGCATGCGCGACATCTACCTGGCCCTGGCGACCTTCGCCTTCGGCGAGGCCATGCAATGGGTCTTCCTGAGCTGGGAAGGCGTCACCGGCGGCTCCAACGGCATGAAGATGCAGCCGGCCGAATTCTTCGGCTACAAGCTGACCAACGACCTGCAGGCCTATCCGTTCGTGATGGTGCTGGCGGCGCTGATGCTGTGGCTGACCGTGGCGCTGGCCCGATCGCAATATGGCTCGGCCCTGCGCGCCGTGCGCGAGAGCGACGTGGCCGCGATGGCCATGGGCATCAACGTCAAGGCGATGAAGCAGAGCGCCTTCGCGATCTCGGCCGCCTTCGCCGGCATCGCGGGCGGCATGTACACCCTGTTCACCTCCTTCATCCATCCCGAAAGCCTGGGCTTCCAGACCACCATCCTGGTGCTGACGATGGTCGTGGTGGGTGGCATGGGGTCGGTGCGCGGCGCGGTGGCCGGCGCGATCGCCTTCGGACTGATCTCCGAGCTGCTGCGCCAGCTGATGTCGGTGCAGGAAATCATTTATGGCCTGATCCTGATGGGCTTCATGATGTTCCGGCCCAAGGGCCTGTTCGCCGATCGCAATCGACGCCTCGCGCGCCAGGCGGTAAAGGGGGGTCAGCCATGAGCGGCCATCCCTTCGTCGAGGTGTCCGGCATCACGGTGCGCTTCGGCGGGCTGGTGGCCGTCAACAGCCTCTCGTTCCAGGTCGAGCGCGGCGCCATCCATGCGCTGATCGGCCCCAATGGTGCGGGCAAGTCGACCACCTTCAATTGCATCTCGCGCTACTACCAGCCCACCGAAGGGCGGATCCGGATCGACGGCGAGGACGTGACCCACTACCCGCCGACCCGCATGGCGGGCATGGGCGTGGCCCGCAGCTTCCAGAATCTCGAGCTCTTCGGCGATCTCAGCGTCTACGAGAACGTGCTGCTGGGATGCCATTCCCACAGCGCCGTCACGCTCGGGCAGCTGTTGCGCCGGCCCAGTGGCGCGATCCGCGACCTGGTCGACAGCCTGATCGAGCGCGTGGGCCTCACGCACGACCGCCAGACGCGCGCCAAGGAGCTCGATTTCGGGCACCAGAAGCTGCTCGAGATCGCCCGGGCACTGGCGTTGAAGCCGAGGCTGCTGCTGCTCGACGAACCTGCCGCCGGCCTGCGAAACCGCGACATCGAGAACCTCGACCGCCTGCTGACCGAGCTCGCGCAGCGCGACGGCATCACCGTGCTGCTGGTCGAGCACGTGATGCAGCTGGTGATGTCGATCTCCAACCGCATCACCGTGATGTCCTTCGGCCAGAAGATCGCCGAGGGCACGCCGAAGGAAATCAGCGAGGATCCGACCGTGATCGAAGCCTACCTCGGCAAGGGAGCGGCGCATGCCTGAGACCCCCGTGACCGAACCCCTGCTGGCGCTGCGTGGCATCAGCGCCTCCTACGGGGCCATCCAGGCCCTGTCGAACGTGTCGTTGAGCGTGCCGCAAGGCGCCATCGTGGCGCTGCTGGGCAGCAACGGCGCCGGCAAGAGCAGCACGCTCAACGCCATCTCCCGCCTGATCCATCCGAGTGCGGGCGAAGTGACATTCGCCGGCTCCGCCATCCACCGGCTGCCTTCCGACGAGATCGTGCGGCGCGGCCTGGTGCAGGTGCCCGAGGGCCGCGAGGTCTTCAAGGAGATGAGCGTGCGCGAGAACCTCGAGCTGGGCGCCTTCCTGCGCGGAAACCGCCGCGAGATGGCCGAAGACCTCGACCGGGTGTTCGCGATGTTTCCGCGCATGAAGGAACGCATCGACCAGCGCGCCGCGACGCTGTCCGGCGGCGAGCAGCAGATGCTCGCGATCGGCAGGGCGCTGATGTCGCGTCCGCGCATGATCATGTTCGACGAGCCGTCGATGGGCCTTTCTCCCGTGCTGGTCGAGCAGATCTTCGAGTCGATCCAGCGGCTCAACCGCGAACAGGGCCTGACCATCCTGCTGGTCGAGCAGGACGTGCGGCTGGCACTGGCCGTCGCCAGCCACGCCTACATCCTCGAGAACGGCGAGATCACGCTCGAGGGGCCGTCCGCCCAGCTCGCCAGCGATCCCGCGGTACGCAAGGCCTACCTCGGCGTCTGAAACACCGCCTTCCACTCCCAGGAGCAATCGAATGGATCTATTGAAAGACAAGCTGGCGCTCGTGACCGGCGCCGGTGGCGGCCTCGGCTCGGCGATCGCGAACGGCTTCGCCGCGCAGGGCGCGCGCGTCATCGTGGCCGACATCGACCTCGGGCGCGCCGAGGCCACCGCCGCGTCGATCGTCCGGACCGGCGGGCAGGCCTGGAGCGTCGCCATCGACGTCACGGACCGCGCCGCGGTGCAGGCCTGCGCGACGGCACTGGAAGAACGCTTCGGTCCGATCGACGTGCTGGTCAACAACGCCGGAATCTCGGGCAAGTCGCGCATCGACGATCCGCAAGCCACGGAGGTCTGGGACCGGCTGATCGAGGTCAACCTGCAGGGGCTCTTCAATGTCACGCACGCCTTCGTCCCGGCCCTGAAGAAGACCCGCGGATGCATCGTCAACCTGTCTTCGATCGTCGCCTTCGTCAGCGGCATCTCGTCGGCGGGCTACGTGGCATCGAAGGGAGCGGTGCGCTCGCTGACCCAGGTGCTGGCACGCGAACTGGCACCGTTCGGCGTCCGCGCCAACGCCGTGGCACCGGGCCTGATGCTGACCGAGATGGTGGCGCCGCAGCTGGCCGTCCCGGGCGGCACCGACTGGTACATGAAGCGGGTGCCGATGGCGCGCGGCGGCGAGGTCGACGAGATCGTCGGCCCGGTCGTCTTCCTCTGTTCGCCGATGGCCAGCTACGTCAATGGCGTGGTGCTGCCGGTCGACGGCGGCTTTCTTTCCGCATGACACAGGACCCTTCCCCATGAACAGCAAGAAACCGATTGCCCTGGTCACCGGCGGTGCCGGCGGCATGGGCCTGGCCACCGTCGAGCGCCTGGCGCGCGACGGCTTCTCCGTGGTGATGGTCGATCGCGACGAGGCGCTCGCGCAGCGCGAGACGCAGCGCCTGGCCGGCCTCGGCCTCGATGTGCAGTGCCGCGTGCTCGACCTCACCGACGAGGACGCCGTGCGCGGCCTGGTGCGTTCGCTTCCGCCCGTGCAGGCGCTTGTGAACAACGCGGGCATCTTCGACGAGCGCAAGTTCCTCGAGGTCAGCAATGCGGATTTCCGGCGCGCCTACGAGGTCAACCTGATCGCCGTCGCCACGCTCACGCAGGAGGTCGCAAAGACGATGCCAGACGGCGGCCGCATCGTGAACATCGCCTCGCGCGCCTACCTCGGTGCCAGGAACCATCCCCACTATGTCGCCTCGAAGGCCGCGGTCGTGGGCTACACCCGCGCCAGCGCCATGGAGCTGGCGCCGCGCGGCATTCTCGTCAATGCCATTGCCCCGGGGCTGATCGACACGCCGATCCTGCGCGCGCTCACGCCCGAGCGGCTGCAGGCCCAGCTGGCCCTGCAGCCCACGGGCAAGGCCGGGCGGCCCGAGGACATCGCGCAGGCAGTGTCCTTCCTCGTGTCGCCGCAGACAGGCTTCATCACCGGCCAGGTGCTCTTCGTCGACGGTGGCAAGTCCCTGGGCGGATCCGGCGCATGAATGCACAAAGGTGGGATGCCGAGTACGACGTCGTCGTGATCGGCGCGGGGACCGGTGGCATGGCGGCGGCCCTGACCGCCAGCATCGAGGGCCAGAGCGTGCTCATCGCCGAGAAGACCGACCGCGTCGGCGGATCGACCGCGGTGTCGGGCGGCGCGGTATGGGCGCCGCTCAATGCACAAGCCGCGAAGCTCGGCCATCCGGACACTTTCGACAAGGCCTGGGCCTACATGCGCAGCACCGTGGGCGACGCTGCGCCGGCCGCGATGCAGCAGGCCTTCCTGCGCAGCTGCGCCGGCATGGTCGATTTCTTCGAGCGCAACACCGAAGTGAAACTCGTGGCGCGCAGCTACTCGCCGGACTACTACCCCGACCGCGAGGGCGCGGCGCTGGGCGGCCGCTCGCTGGATCCCGCGATGTTCGACGGCCGCCTGTTGGGCCGGCACTTCAAGGAACTGCGCGATCCCTTGCCCGAGTTCATGGTGCTCGGCGGCATGATGATCACGATGACGGACGCCAAGCACCTGCTCGCGGTGACGAAGTCGTTCACGGCGTGGCGCGAGGGCGTGAGGCTGGTGCTGCGCTACTTCAGCGACCGGCTGCGCGGATACCACCGGGGCACCCGCCTGGTGCTCGGCAATGCACTCGGCGCGCGGCTCTTCAAGAGCGTCCTGGACCGCCGCATCGACTACTGGCTCGAGGCGCCGTTGCAGCAGCTGCAGCGGGCCGGCGGCCGCGTGACAGGGGTCGCATTGCTGCGCGGCGGAAAGACCGTGCGAGTGCGCGCGCGGCGCGGCGTCGTGGTGGCCACGGGCGGTTTTCCATGGAGCGAGACCCTGCGCAGCGAGCTGTATCCACAGCCGACCGGGAACTGGTCGATGGCACCGCAAGGCAATCGCGGCGAAGGCATTGCGCTTGCCCGTGACGCCGGCGCGGCGATGGGCAGCGGCCATTCGAACCCGGCCTTCTGGGCGCCGGTGTCGATCCTGCAGCGGCCGGACGGCAGCGTGGTGCGCTATCCGCACCTGGTCTGGGACCGCGCCAAGCCGGGGCTGATGGCGGTCAACCAGGCCGGCGAGCGATTCGTCAACGAGTCCACGTCCTATCACGAGTTCGTGCGTGCCATGTACCGCTCGCACAAGACCGTGCCGTCCTTGCCCGCGTACCTGGTCTGCGACCACGACTTCATGGAAAAGTGGGGCATGGGCCTGGCGCTGCCGGGCGGCCGGCCGCGCGAGCACCTGATCCGCGCCGGCTACCTCCACAAGGCACCGACCCTGGGCTCGCTCGGCGAATCGCTGGGCATCGACGGCGCGCGCCTGGAGGCGTCCGCCGCGCGCTTCAATGCGCAGGCCGCCAGCGGCAAGGACGAGGACTTCGGCAAGGGCAGCACCGAATACAACCGCTATCTGGGCGACCCCGACCAGAAGCCCAACGCCTGCCTGGGGCCGCTGCGGCGCGCGCCGTTCTACGCCGTCAAGGTGGTGGCCGGCGACATCGGAACCGCGGCAGGCATCGCATGCAACGAGAATGCCCAGGCGCTCGACGCCGAAGGCCGGCCGATCCCCGGCCTCTACATGGCGGGCAACGACATGCACTCGGTGATGGGCGGCGAGTACCCGGCGCCCGGCATCACGCTGGGCCCGGCATTGACCTTCGGCTGGATCGCCGGGCGGCATCTCGCCAAGTCGCCTGAACACGCAACGACGGAATCCATCGGCCCATGAAGATCTATTTTTCTCCCTTCTCTCCCTACGTTCGCAAGTGCCTGGTGGTGGCGCACGAGCTCGGCCTCGGCGAGCGCGTGCAGCTGCTGCCGTCGAACGCGAACCCGGTCCAGCGCGATCAGGAGATCATCGCCAGGAATCCCCTGGGCAAGGTTCCCACCTTCATCACCGACGACGGCCAGGTCCTGTATGACAGCCGGGTGATCTGCGAGTACCTGGACAGCCTGGCGGGCGGCCGGCTTTTCCCGGCCAGCGGGGCGGCGCGCTGGAACGCGCTGACCCTTCAGTCGCTGGCGGACGGAATCCTCGATGGGGCGCTGCTGGCGCGCTACGAGGACGTGGCGCGGCCGGAGGCATTGCGCTGGCCCGAATGGCGTGCCGCGCAGCTGGACAAGGCCGAGACCTCGCTGGCACACCTCAACGCGAATCCCGCGCTGCTGGCACCCGGGCGCGTGGACATCGGCACCCTCGCCGTGGCCTGCGCGCTCTGGTACCTCGACCTGCGCTTCGGCGATTTCGACTGGCGCACGCGGCATGCCGCGGTGGCCCAGTGGTTCGCCGAGTTCTCGAAGCGTCCGTCGCTGCAGGCCAGCTGGTCGCTCTGAACGCGCGGCAACCCGGCGAAAGCAGATGGCTCATGGGGATGGTCCTTCCTCGCGCGTGTCCTGGCCGTTCCCGACCCAGCCCATGAAGATCTGATAGCCCAGCGCCAGCCGCGTGGCGCCGACGAACATACCGAGAATGCCCGCTGCGGCCATGCCGCCGAGCGCGCCGATCAGGATGACGGGCATCGGCGCGTCGACCCCGCGGCCAGCATCAGCGGCTTCAGCACGTTGTCGGCCATGCCGGCGAGGAAGATCAGCACGCACTCAGCGGGCGGACGGATCGGTGCCGAAAGACGCATCGCGTGGAGGTCCGGCACCCTGATGGGCTGCATGACCAGCGAGACCAGAATGCGCTTGCCTTTTTGAACCAGCGCGTCCACAGTGATTTGAAACCAGCCCGATCGAAGGTCGGCAAGGAGACAAGCATGGAGATCGATGCAACCGAGACCGGGCGCAGGGTCGAACGCGTGGACGAGGTGATCCAACTTATCCGCACCAAGGTCGCGGGCGATCCTGCGGAGTTGCTCTCTGCCTTCGCCCGGCAGTACTTCGGCCAGGTCGACCGTGAAGACCTTGACGAACGCCAGGTGGCGGACCTCTATGGCGCTGCGCTGTCGCATTGGAACTTCGCGCGCAAGCGCGAACCGGGGCGCGCGCGGCTGCGCGTGTACAACCCGACGATCGCGGAGCACGGCTGGCAGTCGACCCACACCCTGATCGAGATCGTCAACGACGACATGCCTTTCCTCGTCGACTCGGTGACGATGGAAGTCAACCGCCATGGACTCACCCTGCACCTGATCATCCATCCGCTCGTGGCCGTGAAGCGTGATGGCGAAGGCATCCTTCAGGGCCTGGCCGCGGATCCTGCGCCGCCCGACGCCTGCCGCGAGTCCTTCATCCACGTCGAGGTGGACCGCGTGGCGGACGCGAGCCGCCTCGAGGCACTGGCTGCCGACCTGACGCGCGTGCTCGGCGATGTGCGGCTGGCGGTGGCCGACTGGGAGAAGATGCAGCAGCGCGTGCTGGCCATCGCGCAGGGCCTCGACGAACGGCCGCCGCCGATCCCGCCGCAGGAACTCGCCGAGGGACTGGCCTTCCTGCGATGGCTGGCCGACGACCACTTCACCTTCCTGGGTCACCGCAGCCACGAACTGGAAACGGTCGAGGGCGAAGACGCGCTGCGGATCGTGCCGGATTCGAGCCTGGGTATCCTGCGTGAGCCGGTCAAGGACGTGACGGCCGCCTTCGCCGCGCTGCCGCCGGAGGTGCGCGCCCACGCACGGCGGCCGGAACTGCTGGTGGTCACCAAGTCGACCTCTCGCTCCACCGTGCACCGGCCCGGCTACCTGGACTACATCGGCGTCAAGCGCTTCGATGCCGATGGCCTGGTCTGCGGCGAGGACCGTTTCCTCGGCCTCTTCACCTCCACGGCCTACAGCGCCAACCCGAGCGAGATTCCGCTGCTGCGGCGAAAAGTGGCCGACGTGGTCGGGCGCGCCGGTTTGGCGAGCGGCAGCCACTCGGGCAAGGCGCTCGACAACATCCTCGAGACCTATCCGCGCGACGAGCTGTTCCAGACCCACGCCGACGACCTGCTGCACACGGCCATGGGCATCCTCCACCTGGGCGAGCGCCAGCGCTTTCGCCTGTTCGTGCGGCGCGACCAGTTCGAGCGCTTCCTCGCCTGCATGATCTACGCGCCGCGCGAGACCTACACGACCGATCTGCGCCACAAGTGGCAATCGATTCTCATGGACGCCTTCAACGGCACCAGTTCCGAGTTCAACGTTCAACTCTCGGAGTCGGTGCTGGCACGCATCCAGTTCGTCGTGCGCACCAAGCCCGGCAGCATCCCGCCCTTCGATGTGCGCGAACTGGAGCAGCGCCTGGCCGCCGCGGCCCGGCGCTGGGACGACGACTTGAAGTCGGCATTGACCGAGGCGACCGGCGAAGCGCGCGGCAGCGAACTGCTGCGCCGGTTCGGTGGTGCATTCCCGGTCGGCTACCGCGACGAGTTCGCGGCGCGGGCCGCGGTGCACGACATCGAACTGATGGAGCGGTTGACCGACGCGCAGCCGCTCGGCATGAATCTTTACCGGCCGCTCGAGGCACCGCCCGGCACCTTGCGTTTCAAGGTGCTGCGGCGCGGCGGGCCGCTCGTCCTGTCGGCCAGCCTGCCGATGCTCGAACACTTGGGGATGAAGGTGCTCGACGAGCACCCGCACCGGCTGGCGCCTGAGGGCGCGGCGCCGATCTGGGTCCATGACTTCGGGTTGCAGAGCGTGCTCGGCGCTGCCGACGCCGACACCGAGGTCGACGCGCTGCGGCCGGTGTTCGAGGAGGCCTTCGCCGCCGTTTCTTCCGGCGCGGTCGAGAACGACGACTTCAATCGCCTGGTGCTCGTAGCGCGTCTGCCGGCGCACGAGATCGTCGTGTTGCGCGCCTACGCGAAGTACATGCGGCAGATCGGATTCGCGCTGTCGCTGTCGTTCATCGAGGGCACGCTCGCGGCGAACGGGCGAATTGCGCGCGCGCTGGTCGAACTGTTCAAGCTGCGCTTCGATCCCGCGCAGCCGGCCGGCGCGGAAGGTGCTGCCGACGAGAAGGTGCGCGAGATCGAGACCGCGCTCGAGGACGTGGCCAACCTGTCGGAAGACCGGGTGCTGCGGAAATTCCTCGCGCTGATCCTGGCCACCACGCGGACCAACTTCTGGCGCCGGGATGCGGCGGACAAGCGGCGCAGCTTCCTGTCGTTCAAGTTCGATTCGGCGAAGGTGCCCGACCTGCCGGCGCCGAAGCCGATGTTCGAGATCTTCGTCTACTCGACGCGCTTCGAAGGCGTGCATCTGCGCGGTGGCCGCGTGGCGCGCGGCGGACTGCGCTGGTCCGACCGGCTGGAAGACTTTCGCACCGAGGTACTGGGCCTCGTGAAGGCGCAAATGGTCAAGAACACCGTGATCGTGCCGGTGGGCTCGAAGGGCGGCTTCGTGCTCAAGCTCGCACCCCCGCCGAGCGATCGCGATGCCTACCTGCGCGAAGGCGTGGCCTGCTACCAGGACTACCTGCGCGGCCTGCTCGACATCACGGACAACCGCGTCGGCGAGGCGCTCGTGCCGCCGCCCCAGGTCAGGCGCCATGACGGCGACGACCCGTACCTGGTGGTCGCGGCCGACAAGGGAACGGCCACGTTCAGCGACTATGCCAACGGCATCAGCAAGGAATACGGCTTCTGGCTCGGCGACGCGTTCGCCTCCGGCGGCTCGGTGGGCTATGACCACAAGGTCATGGGGATCACGGCGCGCGGCGCCTGGGAATCGGTGAAGCGACATTTCCGCGAGATGGGCATCGACACCCAGACGACCGACTTCACGGTCGCCGGCATCGGCGACATGTCGGGCGACGTGTTCGGCAACGGCATGCTGCTGTCGAGGCACATCCGGCTCGTGGCGGCTTTCGACCACCGTCACATCTTTCTCGATCCGAGCCCCGATGTCCCCAAGAGCTTCGCCGAGCGCGAGCGCCTCTTCAAGCTGCCGCGTTCGTCGTGGGCCGACTACGACGCGGCGCTGATCTCCGAGGGCGGCGGGATCCATCCGCGCAGCGCCAAGTCGATCGCGCTCACGCCCCAGGTGAAGCAAGTGCTGGGCCTCGATGCCGATGCGCTCGCGCCGACCGATCTGGTCAACGCCATCCTCAAGGCCCCGGTCGACCTGATCTACAACGGCGGCATCGGCACCTACGTGAAGGCGTCGAGCGAGAGCCACGCGCAGGTGGGCGACCGCGCCAACGACGCCTTGCGCGTGAACGGCAGGGAGCTGCGCTGCAAGGTCTTCGCCGAAGGAGGCAACCTCGGCTGCACGCAACTGGGCCGGATCGAGTTCGCGCTGGCGGGCGGGCGCATCAACACCGACGCGATCGACAATTCGGCCGGGGTGGACACCTCCGATCACGAGGTCAACATCAAGATCCTGGTCGGCCTGCCCATCGCCGAAGGCGAGCTCACCGAGAAGCAGCGCAACGCGCTGTTGCCGGAGATGACCGACGACGTGGCCGCGCTGGTGCTGCGCGACAACGTCTTCCAGACGCAGGTGCTGTCGGTCACCGGGCGCATCGCGCCGCAGTTGCTCGATGCGCAGACCCGCTTCATGCAGTACCTCGAGAAAGCCGGGCGCCTGAACCGCGCGATCGAGTACCTGCCGTCCGACGAAGAGCTGGCCGAGCGGCGGGCCAAGGGCCAGGGGCTGACCAGCCCCGAGCGCGCCGTCGTGCTCGCCTACAGCAAGATCTGGCTCTACGACGAACTGCTGGCCTCGCCGCTGCCGGACGACCCCTGGGTCGCGACCGCGCTCGAGCGCTATTTTCCGTCGCTGCTCAAGGACAGGTTCGCGGCCTACATGCCCAAGCATCCGCTGCGGCGCGAGATCATCGCCACCCACGTGACCAACAGCATGATCAACCGCGTCGGCAGCACCTTCGTGCACCGCCTGGTCGAGACCACCGGCGCCCGCGCGTTCGAGATCGTGCGCGCCTACCTGATGAGCCGCGAGATCTTCGGCATGGTGCCGCTGTGGCTGGCCATCGAGGCGCTCGACAACCGCGTCGACGACGCGGTGCAGTCGAACCTGCTCATCGACACCAGCCGGCAGCTGGAACGCGGCACCAAGTGGTTCCTGCGCTCGCGGCGCCTGAAGGAAGACATGGCGGCGACCATCGAGCATTTCACGCCGAACGTCGACGCGCTGTCGGCGCGCCTGACCGAACTGCTGGACGCCGATGAGCGCGCCCGCGTCGATGCGGCGGTCGCTCACTACGTGGCCGGCGGCGTGCCGCGCGAACTGGCCGAGCGTGTCGTCACCTTCGATTCCCTGTACGCCACGCTCGACATCGCGGAAATCGCCGGCACTGCCAGGTGGCCGGTCGCCGTGGCCGCGGCGATCTACTTCGAGCTCGCCAACCGGCTCGGCATGCCGTGGCTGCGCGACCGGATCGCGGCATTGCCGGGCGACCAGCATTGGCAGATGCTCGCCAAGGGCGCGATGCTCGACGACCTGTCGGGCCTGCAGCGCGCGATCACCGGCGCGGTGCTTGCGGGGGGCGGCGAGGCCGAAGCGCCGGCCGCGCTGATCGAGACGTGGCAGGCCGGCAATGGCCGGGCGCTCGAGCGTGCCGCGCAACTGATGGGGGAACTGCGTGCCGTGGCAGTGCCGGACGCGGCGATGCTGTCGGTCGCGCTGCGGGAGTTGCGGGCCTTGGCCTAGGACTTGTCGGGCCGGCGCCGGGCCGCCCCTAGCCGCACTGCAATCGATACAGCGCGTCGCGATAGATCCGGTAGACCGGCTCGATGCTGTCGAGCGCGATGCGCTCGTTGGCCGCGTGGATGTTCTCGCCGCGCAGGCCGAAGCCGCACAGCGCCGGCACGCCCAGGCCATGGAGGTAGTTGCCGATGTTCGACGGCCCGGCCACCGTGGTCGGCAGTTCGGCGCCCAGCTCGGCGCGGCTCGCCTCGCGCAAGGCCGCGACCATCGGGTTCGCGTCGGGCACGCGGTAGGCCGGCCAGCCGGCGGCCCATTCGATCTCGGTCGCCGCCGTGCCGGCGCAGGCCGCGTCCTGCCGATCGACCGTGCGCTGCACCAGCTGGCGCGCCTGGGTGTCGGCGAAGCCGGGCGTGAGCCGCAGGTCCACCCGCAGTTCGCAGCGGTCGGGCACCTGGCTGTAGCCGCCGTCCCCGGCCTGGATGCCGGTCAGCGTCAACTGGGGCGCGAGGCCGAATGCCGGGTCGGCCCGGGGCAACGGGACGGCCTCCAGTGCCCGCGCCAGCGCCGTGGCCCGTGTGATGGCATTGAGGCCGCGCCGGCGCGTGGCGCCGGAATGGGCGGCGACGCCGTGCACCGTGAGGCGCGCGCGCAGGAAGCCGCGGCCGCCGGTGACGATCCGCTCCATGCCCGGGTAGCCGATGATGACGCCGTCGGGCCTCGGTTCGGGCCCGCCGGGCGGCGGGTGGTCGAAGAAGGCCCGCGCGCCGCCGAAGCGCCCGGAATGCTCGTCGAGGTCGAACAGCACGCCGATCCGGCCGGCGAAGCGGTCCCGCGCGTGGCTGAAGTCCTGCAGCAGGTGGGCGAACAGGGCCGCGCCGCCCTTGGAGTCGGCGCTGCCGCGCCCGTGGAGCCAGCCGTCCTCGATCCTCGGTTCGGTCGGCGGGCCTTTCCAGGTCGCGGCGTCGCCGAAGCCCGCGGTGTCGAGCGTGGCGTCGAGCACGGTCCATGGGCCGCCCGGCCGGGCGCCGACCACCTCCGCATAGAGGCCGAGCGCCTCGCCATCGGCATCGCACAGCCGGCGGAAGGCCAGGCCGCGGGCGTCGAGCCAGTCTTGCATGCAGTGCATCACCGGTGCGGGTGCATCGATGCCGGCGCGGCTCGGCGTGCGCACCAGCGACTGGAGCAGCGCGACGATCGAGTCGAAGGGAACGGCGGGGCCTGGCATGCGCGGCCAGGGTGTGAGCGCGGATCGCATGGCGGCAAGGTACCACGGTGGGTTCCCGGGGCGTAGCGTGGATGGCCGGGCGGGAAATGCCGCGTTGAGAATCGGCGGGGTGGTCGCACAATCGGGCGCGAGGCGATGGGCCGAGACAAGGAGCATGCATGGCAACTCAGGCACTGTGGGACACCGCGATGGCGAGTCTGGCGTCGTCGATCTCGACGCCGGCCGGCGTCGTCGCCGTGTGCTCGGCAGCGGTGGCCGGGGCGCTGGTGGTGGTCAGCTCGTTCGTGAAGACCATGATCCCGCTGCGCTGCCTGGCGGTGGGAGGCAACCTCGGCTTCCTGCTCTACGGGGCGCTCCATCCATCGCTGATCATGATGCTGCTGCACGGGGCGCTGCTGCCGATCAACGTCTGGCGTACCGCGGAGATGGTTCGGCTCACGCGCCGCGTGACGGCCGCGGCGGCCCAGAACGACCTGTCCGGTGTCTGGCTCAGGCCCTACATGCGCAGCCGGCGGATGAAGGCCGGCCGCGTGCTGTTCCACAAGGGCGACACGGCCCGCCACCTGTACTTCCTGGCCTCCGGCCGGATCGAGTTCGTCGAGATCAGCGAGATGATGGAGGCCGGGCGCCTGTTCGGCGAGATCGCCTTCTTCGCCCCCGACAAGCGTCGCACGCTGACCGCACGCTGCGCGACCGACTGCACCGTGCTGCGCATCGACGAGACCACCTTCAAGCAGCTCTACTTCCAGAATCCGGCTTTCGGCTTCCAGGTCGTCAACCTGGTGACCTCGCGCCTGATCGCCGACCGCCAGCGGCTCGAATCGCTGATGGCGTCGAGCCGGCCGGCGCCTTTGGGAAGCTAGGGCCCAGGCCGGCGCCGGGCCGCCCCAAGGCGGCCTGCTGCCCCCTCGGGGGGCAGCGACCCACACACAGTGGGGCAGCGTGGGGGCCCAGGCCGGCGCCGGGCCGCCCCAAGGCGGCCTGCGGCCCCCTCGGGGGGCAGCGACGACACGAAGTGCGGAGCGTGGGGGCCCGTCAGGCGACGCAGGCGCGCGCCGCGTCGAGGATCATGTCCTCGGAGGGCAGCTTGCCGATGCCGGCCAGCCCCTCGCGGGCGCATTCGATGTCGTGCCAGCGCACGATGCCGTCGCGGTCGATCATGAACAGGGCCTTCAGCTGCGGCCATTGCCGGTCGACGTCGCCCAGGTCGGTGGGCGTGCAGACATAGCCGTCGAGTTTTTCGATGGCCTTGGCGGCCTCCGGGATCGGCAGCGGTTCGGGCAGCTCGCCCGTGGGGTTGACGCGGATTTCCTGCAGTGCCTGCAGCAGGGCGGGCGTTGGCTCGGGCCTGGGTACCCGGTAGGCGCGATGCGTCGACAGGGCAGGGTCGGAGGCCAGCCGCAGCGGGGTCGGCCTGAACTTGAAGTAGAGCCGGGCGTTCTCGGGGTCGGTGGCCACCACCACCAGGCTCTCGATGCCGAGCGACTTCAGCTTGACCTCGAACTTGCCGAGCTGCACCAGCTGGCGCCGGCAGAACGGGCACCAGAGGCCGACCATCAGCGAGAGCAGCAAGGGGCTGCGGCCTCGGTAGTCGGCCAGCGACACCATACCGGGGCCGGCCACCGTCGGGAGTGCGAAGTCGGGGGCGGCCTCGCCGGGTGCCACGGGGGAAATCATCGCGGAGGTCATGTTCGAGGCTCCTTCCGGCAGGTTCAGCAGAGGAACGGAAGCACCATCAAGGCGTCGGGCTCGAGCCCGGCGCGCTCGCAGACAGCCTGTGCCTTGGCCAGGTAGGTTTCGGCCTGCGCGATGCGCCCGGCGTCGAGGTACAACGTCGCCAATCCATCGTAGCAGGGAAAGAGCAGCTGGGGTTCGTCGATCTGCTCGGCCAATTGCAACGCCTCGTTGTAGGAGGCGAAGGCCCGTGCCTGGTCGCCATGGCACTGGTAGATCTGGCCCAGCACGATCAGGGGCACCGCCAGGTGGTCGAGCAGTCCGAGCCGGCGATCGAGGCTGGCGGCAGCGCGCGCGGCCTCGATGCCTTCTTCCTCGCAGCGGTTGGTCAGGGCGCAGTAGGCCACCGCGAGATTGGCGTACAGCCGCGACTGGAAGCCGAGGTCGCCGACCTTGCGCGCGGTCTCGAGACCGCGCAGGCAGGTCTCGATGCTGCGCTGCGGATCGAGCGTCGCATACAGCACCCCGAGGTTGGTGTAGCCGCGGCAGGCCGCCTGCAGCAACTGGTGCGCCTCGGCCTGGGCGACGCTGCTTTCGATCTGCGCCACCGCCTCGGCGGGACGACCCAGGCGCGCCAGCGCGACGCCAAGCGTGTTGCAGGCCTCGGCACGCACGACGGTGGCCTCGCGGCTGCGTTCCGGCGTGTCGGCGGGCAGTTCGGCCAGGGCCCGCTCCGCCAGCGCCAGGGCGGCGGAGCTGTCGCCGGCACGAAACGCGAGCCGGCCCATCTCCTGGAACAGGTGGGCGCGCTCGATCGGGTCGCCTTGCTCGCCCAGCTGCGCCAGGCCGGCGCTGAAGCAGGCGCTGGCGCGCTCGCGCTCGCCGGCCTCCCAATGCAGGCCGCCGGTCTTGCGCAAGGCGCGTGCGGCCCGCACCGGCTCGCGCCGCTGTTCGGCGGCGCGCTGCACGAGTTCGTATTGCGCCAGTGCTTCGGCGCGGCGCCCCTGCAGCCCGTACAGGTCGGCGAGCCGCTCGCGCGCGTCGAGCACCAGGGACTCGACGCCGGAAGCGGCGGCCGGCGTCTGCGCCGGCTCTTCGGCCAGCGTGTGCAGTGCGCGCTCATAGTGGCGGATCGCGTCGTCGTTGGCGTAGACGGCGCGCGCCCGGTCGCCGGCGGCCAACAGGTAGCGGGCGCCGCGTGTCTTGTCGGGCGACAGGCTCCAGTGGTGGCCGAGCGCTTCGAGCTCGGCCAGGCGCAGCGGGCCGCGGCCTTCGCCATCGGTCGGCGCGTCGCGGTCCACCCCGAACGCTTCTTCCAGTGCGCAGCCTGCGCGCCGATGCAGCTCGGTGCGTCGGGTCAGCAGCAGGTTCTGGTAGGCGACTTCGTGCAGCAATGCGTGCGTGAAGCGCCAGCGGGGCTGGCTCGCCGGCTGGGCCCGGATCAGGTCGGCCGCCGCGAGCCGTCCCAGTGCGGCCTCGGTCGCCGGCGGGTCGCTGGCGATGCGCTGCAGCAGGGCGGGATCGAAGTCGGCGCCCAGCACCGCCGCCTCCTGCAGCATCCGGCGGTCTTCGGCGTCCAGCCGGTCGATGCGCGACAGCAGCAGACCGTAGAGCGTCGGCGGCACGTCCACCGCTTCGTGCGTGGCCTCGCAAATCCAGCGCTCGCCCCGGCGCACCAGCAGGCCGCAACCGGCCAGGCTGCGGACGATCTCCTCGACGAACAGGGGATTGCCGCCGGCGCGTGCCGCCACCAGTTCGCGCACCGGGGCCAGGCCGTCGTCGGCCGCGGCGCCCAGCAGGTGGCTCACCAGCGCCCCGGCGTCCCGGTCGCTCAGCGGGCCCAGCTCGACCACCGAATGCTCGGCCCGCGCGGGCCGCAGCGCCCGAGCATCGGGACGTTGCGCGGCCAGCAGCATCAGGGGCCGGTCGGCCAGCTGGTCGATCACCTCGCGCAGCAGGTCGACCGATGCCGCATCGGCCCATTGCATGTCGTCGATCACGATCAACACCGGCTGACGCGCCAGCCGGCGCTCGAGCAGCGCACGGGCCGCCAGTGTGATCTGGCGCTGCAGCTGCTCGGGCTCGATGTCGCGCGGCCGGGCTTCCTCGATGCCGAGCAGGTGGTTCACCACCCGTGCGACCGCGTCGACCTCGTCGGCATCGGCACCGAGGGCCAGCAGGCCCTGGTGCAGCTTGTGGCGGGCCACTTCCAGCGAGTCGTCGGCGTCGACCTGGTAGACCTCGCGGAACAGGGCGCCGAAAGTGCCGTAGGTCGGCTCGCCGTGGGAGGAGCAGGTGGTGCGGCGCACGCCGGTGCCGGCCAGCCGGCCATCGCCTTCGAGGCGAGCGAACAGCTCGGCCAGCAGGCGCGACTTGCCGGCGCCGGCCTCGCCGACCACGCAGACCAGCTGGGCCTGGCCCGCCTGCATGCGGTCGAAGGCGGCCGCCAGGCGCTCGATGGCCTCGCTGCGACCGACCAGCGGCGCCGTCAGCCCGAGTTCGGCGAGGCCGCGCGCGGAGACCGCGTCGGTGCGTGCGCCGCGCAGTGCGTGGACCCGCATCGGCTGCGCCTTGCCGCGCAATGCCAGTTCGCTGGCCGGCTCGAAGTCGAAGCGGTGCCGCACCAGCGACCAGGTGGCCTCCGACACCAGCACCGTGCCCGGCTGCGCGGCCGTGAGCAGCCGCGAGGCCGTGTTGACCGTGTCGCCGGTGACCGCATAGGCCCCACCGGCGCCGCTGCCCAGGCTGCCGGCGACCACCGGGCCGCTGTGGACGCCGATGTGCAGCGTCACGGGACGGCCGAGGCGGGCCGCCCATTGCCGGCTCAGGCGGTCGACGCGCTGCATCATGTCCTGGGCCGCCTCCAGCGCCCGCAGGGGATCGTCCTCGTGCGCGCGCGGGGCGCCGAACACCGCCATGACGGCGTCGCCGACGAACTTCTCCACGAAGCCGTCGCTGTGCGCAATGGCCTGCGCCATGGACTCGAACAGGGCATTCTGGAAGGCGCGCACGGTCTCGGGGTCGAGCTCCTCGGCCAGCGCCGTGAAGCCGGTCAGGTCGGCGAACAGCACCGTGACCTGCCGCCGGTCGGCCGTGGGGTCGGGGTCGGCCGGCCGAGGGGCCTCCAGCCGGCGTCCGCAGCGCTGGCAGAAGGAGGAGGAGGGCAGCACTTCGGCGCCGCAGCCGGCACAGGTCGTGGTCATGGCGAATCCCGAGCCTGGATGCTGCGCCAGTTCGGGCGCGTGCGCCACCCGGAGCGCCCCGGGGCGTTGTCGGTCTTCGCGCGGCTCGGCTTCCCGATCGTCGCCACCGCGATGACCAGCAGCGCGGTGATCTGGTACCTCGGCGTCGAGACCGAGTGGCTTCGCTCGCGCCTGGGCATCGGGCGCCTGCACGCCTTCGGCGTCGCGATCAAGCTGGCCTCGATTGCGTTCCTGCTGGCCTTCGGCATCGCCTTCCTGTTGCTGGGGCCGGCGGCGCAGTGAAGGGCCGAGCTGTGCGTGTGCACGCGGGGCGCTTCGGCCGCCATGGCGAAGCTAGAATCCCCGCAGCTGCACGGCTGCCCCGTGCGTCGAAGCATGGGTGAATCCCCCGATTCGTACCGGGCAGCGCGCCTTCCCGCTTGCGCAGGCTCCGAGAGGAAAACTTGTCGTGACCCGTGGTTCCGTCGACGACGATTTGCTGCTCAAGGTCTCGCCTCCACGGGTACCCCGCCATCTTGTTTCGCGTGCGCGCCTGCTGTCGACCGAGGCCGCGATTCGCGATCTCCCCGCCTTGCTGGTTCAAGCGCCGGCGGGCTTCGGCAAGACGTCCTTGCTGGCGCAGTGGCGGCTCGAGCATCTGTCGCATGGCGCCGTGGTCGCCTGGCTGTCGGCCCAGCCGCAGGACGACCCCCAGCGGCTGGCCCAGGCCCTTGCGCTGTCGGTCCGGCGCAGTGCCGGGCGCTCGACCTTCGGCCACACGCTGCTCGAAGCCGTCGGTCCCGGCGGTCTCGAGGGCATCACGGTGTGGCTGGCCGAGCTGGCCCAGTCGGCGCTGGATGTGGTGCTGGTCGTCGATGAGGCCGATCGCCTGCCGACGGCGTCGCGCGAAGCCCTCGGCTACCTGTTGCGCAATGCGCCGCCCAATCTGCGAGTGATCGTCGCGGCGCGCCCCGATTGCCGGCTGGACATCGACGATCTCATCGCCTACGGGCAATGCGTCGTGATCGGGCCTGCCGCGCTTCGATTCCGGCTCGACGAAACCATGGAACTGGTGCGCGGCCGCCTGGGTGTACGGGTCGACAACGATACCGCCGCCCGCCTGCACGCATTGACCGAAGGCTGGCCGCTGGGCCTTCAGCTGGCCCTGACGGTCATCTCGCGCGGCGTCGATGCGCGCGCCGACGTCGCCCGCATGGCGGTGCTCGACGGCGAGTTGCATGACCATTTCGTCAAACTGCTGCTGGCCAATCTCGATCCCGGCGACAGCGACTTCCTCGTTCGCATCGCCATCCTGGACCACCTGCACCCGGACCTGTGCCGCGCCGTCACGGACTGCGACAACGCCACCGAGCGGCTGGCGCGCCTGAGCCGCGACACGCCGGTCTTCGCTGCCGCCGAGCGCGGCGACTGGCTGCGCATGCACACCCTCGCGCGCGACGTCCTGCGCAAGCAATTCTCGGCCTTGACGCCGGAGCAGCAGGCCCATGCGCATGCGCGCGCGGCGCACTGGCTGGCCGAGCACGGATTGCTCGAATACGCCGCCCGGCACGCCTTGACCGCGGGCGAGCACCAGAAGGCCTATGGGCTGGCCGAGCGCAGCCTCTACGAGTCGATCATGCGGCACGGCCGCCAGGGGGCGGTGCTCGAATGGCTCGCGCAGCTGCCGGCCGACGAGCTGGACCGGCGGCCTCGGCTCCTGCTGGCTGCCGCATGGACGCTGGCCGTGAGCGAGCGCCACGAGGAAGCCGGGCGGCTGGTGGCGCGGATCCTGGCCCAGCCCGGGGTGGGCGAAGAGCTTCGCTGCGAATGCGCGCTGATCCTCGGCGGCGCCGCGCTGTTCGCGGACGATCCGGACCGTTTTGCGGCCCTTCACGATCCATGGGCTCAGGCCGCCCCGCTGCGCGATCCGATGCTGCTGCAGGTGCATGCCAACCGGACGGCGTACCGCGCGCTGCTCGAAGGCGAGCCGGCGCTGGCGCGCCTGCGCGAACAGCAGGCACCGCCCGGTGATTTCGGCCGCGGCGTCGGATACACCCGGCGCTGGGGCGAGTTCATCATCGGGCTCAGCTACCTCTGGGAGGGCCAGGTGCTGCTCGCCGACAGCCTGCTGCGGCCGGCGGTGGCGAGCGCCGAAGCCGACCTGGGGCGGCGCAATCGCTTCAGCTGCATGCTGGCGGCGCTGCTGGCCGCGGCGGCCTGGGAGTGCGATCGCCCCGCCGACTCGATCGCGCTGCTGGCCGATCGGCTCGACATTCTCGAGCACAGCGGCCTGCCGGAGTCGCTGCTGCTCGCCTACCGGACCATGGCCCGGATCGCGGCGGCCGAGGGCGCCGAAAACCGCGCGCTCGAGCTTCTGGGCGCCCTGGACGCGGCCGGCGCGGCCCGCGGGCTGCCGCGCCTGCGCATCGCCAGCCTGGCCGAACAGGTGCGCCTGCACGCCGGACGGTACCGCTCACGCAGCTGCCGCGAGCTCTGCGCGCAGATCGACGCGCTGCTGAGCGGCGACGCATGGCCTCAGGGGCGGCTCTTGCGGCGCAGCGTCGAGATCCTGCAGGACCTCGCCCACGGCTATGCGGCGATCGCCGACAAGAACTGGCGCGGCGCGCTCGAGCCGCTGGCGCGCGCCGACCGACTGGCCCGGGCGCTCAAGCAGGGCCGATTGCACATCGAGATCCTGGGCCTGCACGCCTTCGCCCTGAACCGCTGCGGCGAGCCGTCGCAGGCCCGCTTGCGCGAAGCCGTGGACCTGGCGGATGCCTACGGTCTTCGGCGGGTCTTCGCCGACGCCCATCCGGAGCTCGGGGAGTGGGTGCGCACGGTCGCGGCGGAGGGGCCCCGGCGCGAGCCGCTCGCGCCCGGTTCCGCGCCGAATGCCGGGCCGGCAGCGAAGGAGCCCGAGGCAGCGCGCCCGGCCGCGTCCTACGGCATGGTGCTGACGCCGAAGGAGCGCGAGGTGCTGGAGCTGCTGGCGCGCAACCTGTCGAACAAGGAGATCGGGCGCGCCATGCAGGTCGGCGAGACCACCATCAAGTGGCACGTGAAGAACCTCTTCGCCAAGCTGGATGCCGGGACCCGCAAGCAGGTCGTGGTTCGCGCCCGCATCCTCGGTCTGATCAAGCCGGCGGACTGAGCCGAGGCGGCGCCGCCGGTGCCCCCGCGGGCCCGCGGAAGGGCGCTCCCCTCCTGCAAGGAGGGGGCGCCGAAGGGGCCTTCTGCGTATTCTTTGGGCCTGCGAAGCCGCCGAACCGCGGCCCGCTCCACCCCAACGAGCCCGGCCCCGTCCAGAGGCTCCCCACGGAGACAAATGGCATGAACTCAGTCACCCTTTCGAGCCCGTTGCCGGCCGGACCCGCCGTGGTCCACGCCGCGGCCCTGAGGAGCTCCTTCACGGTCGAGCCGCTGACCTGCACGATCGGCGCCGAACTGCACGGCGTGCACCTTGGCGCGGCGTCGCGCGACGCCGGCCTGATGGCCGAGCTGCGCGCCCTGCTGCTCAAGCACCGGGTGCTGTTCTTTCGCGACCAGGACATCACGCGCGCCGAGCACGTGGCCTTCGCCCGCCACTTCGGCGAGCTGGAAGACCATCCCGTGGCCGGCAGCGACCCCGAGAACCCGGGCCTCGTGCGCATCTACAAGTCGCCCGAGACGCCCAACGACCGCTACGAGAACGCCTTCCACACGGACGCCACCTGGCGCGAGAAGCCGCCCTTCGGCTGCGTGCTGCGCTGCGTCGAATGCCCGCCCGTGGGCGGCGACACCCTCTGGGTCAACATGGTCGAGGCCTACGACCGCCTGCCGCAGGACATCAAGCGCAAGATCGCGAACCTGCGCGCCCGGCACAGCATCGAAGCCAGCTTCGGCGCCGCCATGCCGATCGAGAAGCGCCTGGCGCTCAAGGCCCAGTATCCCGATGCGGAACACCCGGTGGTGCGCACCCATCCGGAAACCGGCGAGAACGTGCTGTTCGTCAACGCCTTCACGACCCACTTCACGAACTACCACACGCCGGAGAACGTGCGCTTCGGCCAGGATGCCAATCCCGGCGCCAGCCTGCTGCTGAACTACCTCGTCAGCCAGGCCGCGATCCCCGAATACCAGGTCCGCTGGCGCTGGAAGAAGAACAGCATGGCCTTCTGGGACAACCGCAGCACTCAGCACTACGCCGTGATGGACTACCCGCCGTGCCACCGCCAGATGGAACGCGCCGGGATCATGGGGGACGCGACGTTCTGACGCCGCCCGCCCGCTCTCGATTCACATCAACCCCACAGAAAGACGAACCATGAATTTCCTCGACGGATCGCTGTTTCCCGAAAACCAGGACAAGCTGGTGATCACCGCCGCGCCCTACGGCCCCGAGTGGGTGCCTGCCGACTTCCCGCAGGACATCCCGGTCACGATGGAAGAACAGGTGCAAAAGGCGGTCGACTGCTACAACGCCGGCGCCTCGGTGCTGCACCTGCATGTGCGCGAACTGGACGGCAAGGGCTCCAAGCGCCTTTCGAAGTTCAACGAGCTGATCGCCGGCGTGCGCAAGGCCGTTCCGGACCTGATCATCCAGGTCGGCGGTTCGATTTCCTTCGCGCCCGAGAACGACGGTGCATCCGCGAAGTGGCTGTCGGACGACACGCGCCACATGCTCGCCGAACTCGACCCGAAGCCGGACCAGGTCACCGTCACCGTCAACACGACGCAGATGAACGTCCTCGAACAGATGGAGATCGACGACATCGCCGGTACCTCGCTGGCCGAGCCGGACAACTTCCGCGCGTACACCGAGATGATCGTGCCCTCCGGTCCCGGCTTCATCGAGGAGCATGTGCGCCGCCTGAGCGCCGCCGGCATCCAGAGCGCGTTCCAGTTCTACAACATCAACAGCTACGAATCGGTGGAGCGCCTGATTCGCCGCGGCGTGTACAAGGGACCGCTGGTGATGAACTGGGTGGCGATCGGCGGCGGCATGGACGCGCCCAACATCTACAACCTGGCCAACTTCCTGCGCGCCATCCCCGACGGCGCCATGCTGACGGTGGAAAGCAGCATGCGCAACGTGCTGCCCATCAACATGATCGGCATGGCCATGGGCCTGCACGTGCGCTGCGGCATCGAGGACAACCTCTGGAACCAGTCGCGCACGGCGAAGATGAGCACCGTGCAGCAGATCGAGCAGCTGGTGCGCATGTCGCGCGAGTTCGGCCGCGAGCCCGCATCGGGCAAGGAAGCCCGCGAGATCCTGAAGATCGGGGTCTTCTACGACACCGTCGAGCAGACCCTGGCCGCCAACGGCTTCGCGCCCAACCCCAAGGGACGCCAGCAAGGCTACCTGCGCAAGGTGGCGTGACGATGGCCGGTGCTTCCTCCTTGCCGACGGTCCTCGTCGTCCCCGGGCTGCGGGACCACGTGGACGCGCACTGGCAGACGCGGCTGGCCGCGAACCTGGAAGCGCGCGGCCGCAAGGTGCGCACCGTGCCGCCGATGGGCCGCGCCGATCTCGATTGCGCGACCCGGGTCGCCGCGATCGAGCACGCGGCGCAGGCCATCGACGGCCCGGTGATCCTGGTGGCGCACAGCGGCGGCTGCGTGATGGTCGCCCACTGGGCACGCCGGACCCGGCGCGCCGTCGACGGYGCGCTGATGGCCACGCCGCCGGACTTCGAGGCAGCGATGCCCGGGGGCTATCCCACGCTGGCGGAACTGCGCGCCGGCGGCTGGCTGCCCGTGCCGCGGCAACGGCTGCCGTTTCCAAGCATCGTCGCCGCCAGCCGCGACGATCCGCTCGGCGCCTTCGACCGGGTCACCCGACTGGCGCGCGACTGGGGCAGCCGCCTGGTCGATCTCGGCGAAGTCGGCCACCTGAACCCGGCTTCCGGATTCGGGCCGTGGCCCGCCGCCGAGCTGTTCATCGACGAACTCGCAGCCTGCGGCTGCACGGCAGGCTGAAGCGCCTGTCGTTCCTGGTTTCAATATTCGAAGGAGACATCCCATGGCACAAGCCATTCGCCTGCACGCAACCGGTGGTCCGGAAGTGCTCCAACTGGAAAGCGTCGAAGTCGGCGAGCCGGGCCCCGGCCAGGCGCGCGTGCGCCACACCTACGTGGCCGTCAACTTCATCGACATCTATTTCCGGACCGGCCGCTATCCCCTGCCGAAGCCCAACGGCCTCGGCTCCGATGCCGTGGGCGTCGTCGAGGCGGTCGGCCCGGGCGTGACCGCCGTCAAGGTCGGTGACCGCGTCGGCTACCTGATCGGGCCGCAGGGCGCCTATTCGGAGGTCCGCATCATGCCGGCCGATGTGCTGATCCCGCTGCCTGCGGGCGTCTCCGACCGCAGCGCATCGACCTTGATGATGAAGGGCATGACGGTGCAGTACCTGTTCCGACAGGTCTTTCCGCTCCACGGCGGCGAGACGATCCTGTACCACGCGGCCGCCGGCGGCGTCGGCCTGATCGCCTGCCAATGGGCGCGTGCGACGGGCGTCACGATGATCGGGACGGTCAGCACCGACGAGAAGGCCGCGCTGGCCAAGGCCAACGGCTGCGCCCACACCATCGTGACCTCGCGCGAGAACATCGCCGAGCGCGTCCGCGAGATCACCGACGGCCAGGGCGTGCCGGTGGTCTACGACTCGGTGGGCAAGGACACGCTGGAGGCCTCGCTCGACAGCCTGCGGCCGCGCGGCGTGCTGGTCAGCAACGGCACGACCTCGGGGCCGGTGGTGATCGATTCGATGACGCTCGCGACCAAGGGTTCGCTCTGGTTCACGCGGCCCGCGATGATGCACTACATCATGCCGCGCTCGCACATGCTCGCCATGGCCGACGAGCTGTTCGGCCACGTGCTGTCCGGCAGCATCGTCAGCGAGCCGAAGCAGGTCTTTGCGCTGGCCGATGCCGCCGAGGCGCATCGCGCGCTCGAGTCGCGCAAGACGGTCGGCGCGACCGTCCTGGTGCCCTGATGCGGCGGCCTTCGGCAGGGAGCACGCAATGAACACCGGTGCGCTTCAAGCGACGCAGGGACGGGACGACGGCTATCTGTTCAGCCGGGGCCAGGCCTGGTTCGCCTTTGCAATGACCGTCGGGCTGATGATGGTCGACTACATCGACCGGCAGGTCATCGTCTCGCTGTTTCCGTACCTCAAGAAGGACTGGGGCTTGTCCGACACGCAGCTCGGCGGCCTGGTCTCGGCGGTGTCGGTGACGGTCGCGCTGGCCGGCATCCCGGTGGCGCTGTTCGCCGATCGCGCCAGCCGCGTCAGGAGCGTGGTGGTCATGGCCCTGGTCTGGAGCCTGGCGTCGATCTCCTGCATGTTCAGCCGCGGCTACGGCCAGTTGCTGGCGGCGCGCTCGCTGGTCGGCCTGGGCGAGGCGGGCTACGGCTCGGTCGGCGCCGCGCTGATCGCCAGCCACTTTCCGGCCCGGCTGCGCGGTGCGCTGCTCGCGGGCTTCTTCGCCTCGGCCTCGGTCGGCTCCGTGCTCGGCGTGCTGCTCGGCGGCATGATCGCGGCGCGCTTCGGCTGGCAGGCCGCGTTCGGCGTCGTCGGCGTGCCGGGCCTGATCCTCGCCTTGCTGTACCTCAAGGTGCGCGACTACCCGACGGTCAAGCTCACGCCCAGGCTCGACCGGGCCACGCGCTCGACGCGAGACGCGGCCGGCGCCATCGTGCGGGCGCTGCTGCGTTCTCGCACCATGCTGTGGCTGTGCCTGGCCGCTCCGGCGCAACTGGTCGTCGTCTCGGCGATCTGGTCCTGGCTGCCCAGCTTTCTGAATCGTGCCCATGGCGTCGCGCCGGAACAGGCGGCCATCAGCGCGGCGCTGGTCGTGCTGTGCGGCGCGCTCGGCAGCGTGGTCTGGGGTGCGGTGGCCGACTTCGCCGGCAAGCGGCGTCCGCGCGCCAAGCTGCACGTCACGGCGCTGCTGTGCGTGGCCTCGATGCTGGTGCTGATGCTGGCCTTCGGTGCCGCGAGCCTGGGGCTCGAGATCAGCGCGCAGACGCAGTTCGCGCTGCTGGCCCTGGGCGGCTTCCTGATGACCTGCACCGTGGGGCCGCTGGCGGCGGCGGTGATCGACGTGATCCATCCCGGCATCCGCGCCACCGGTGCCTCCGTGCTGTCGCTGTTCCAGAACCTGTTCGGCCTCGCCGCCGGCCCGTTCATCGCCGGGCTGCTGTCGGACGCGTGGACCCTCGAACGCGCACTGATGACCGTGCCCTTGTTCAGCCTGCTGGCGGCCGGCGCCCTGCTGGTCGCGGCGCGCAGCTACGAGGCGGACCTCCGGCGGGCCGGAGAAGCCGCAGACGACCCGGCCCGCGCGGCGCCCGCCCAACCCCCCTCGCGCAGGGCCCTGGCCTGAAGCGAAGCCCCCACCCCCCAACCAACGAACCCATGAGAACCTCCATGAATGGATTGATGATGGAGCAGCCGCTGTTGATCTCGACGCTGCTCGTCCACGCCGAACGCCACCACGGCGAACAGGAAATCGTCTCGCGCCGCGTCGAGGGCGACCTCCACCGGACCACCTATCGCGAGCTCGCGCAGCGCTCGCGCCGCCTGGCCAACGCCTTGGCGGCGCACGGCATCGGCGCCGGCGACCGGGTCGCCACGCTGGCCTGGAACGGCTATCGCCACATGGAGCTCTACTACGCCGTCTCCGGGTCGGGCGCCGTGCTGCACACGCTGAACCCCCGCCTGCATCCCGACCAGGTGGTCTGGATCGCCGACCATGCCGAAGACCAGGTGCTGTTCTTCGACCTGAGCTTCCTGCCCCTGGTCGAGGCGATCGCTTCGCGCGTGTCGACGATCAGGGCCTTCGTGGCGATGACCGATCGGGCGCACATGCCGGTGTCGCCGAAGCTGCCCAAGCTGCTGTGCTACGAGGAGCTGGTGGCGCAGCATTCGCCCGACTTCGCCTGGCCCAGCTTCGACGAGCGGCGCGCTTCGTCGCTCTGCTACACCTCGGGCACCACCGGCAATCCCAAGGGCGCGCTCTACAGCCATCGCTCGACGCTGCTGCATACCTATGCCGCGGCACTGCCCGATGCGCTGAACTGCTCGGCCAACGATGTCATCCTGCCCGTCGTCCCGATGTTCCATGTCAATGCATGGGGTCTGCCGTACGTGGCTTGCATGGTCGGTGCGAAGCTCGTGTTCCCAGGCCCGTGGCTCGACGGCAAGTCGCTGCACGAGCTGTTCGAGGCCGAAGGCGTGACCCTGTCGGCGGGCGTGCCCACCGTCTGGCAGGGCCTGCTGACCCACGTGGAGGCGAATGGCCTCTCGTTCAGCACGATGCGCCGCACCGTCATCGGCGGCTCGGCCTGCCCGCCGGCGATGATGCGCGCCTTTCAGGAGCGCTTCGACGTCCAGGTGCTGCATGCCTGGGGCATGACCGAGATGAGCCCGGTGGGCACGGTCTGCACCTTGAAGCCGGGGCAGCGGGCGCTCGACGCCGAGGCTCGCCTGGCCATCCAGTCCAAGCAGGGGCGCACGGTGTTCGGCGTCGACATGAAGATCGTCGGCGAGGACGGCGCGGAACTGCCGCGCGACGGCGTGTCGGCCGGTGAGCTGATGGTGCGCGGTCCGTGGATCATCTCGAACTACTTCAAGGCGCAGGGCGACGGCCCGCTGGTCGGCGGCTGGTTCCCCACCGGCGATGTCTCGACCATCGACGCCGACGGCTTCATGCAGATCACCGACCGCAGCAAGGACGTCATCAAGTCGGGCGGCGAATGGATCGGCTCGATCGACCTCGAGAACATCGCCATGGCCCATCCGGCGGTGGCGTTGGCGGCCTGCATCGCGGCTCGCCATCCGAAGTGGGACGAGCGCCCGCTGCTGGTGGTGACCCGGAAGCCGGGCGAGAGCCTGACGCGCGACGAGCTGATCGCGTTCTACGACGGCAGGATCGCCAAATGGTGGACCCCGGACGACGTCGTCTTCGTCGACAGCATTCCGCTGGGGCCGACCGGCAAGGTGCAGAAGAACAAGCTGCGCGAAGTGTTCCAGGACCACCTTCTGGCCGCGGCCTGAGACGCCCATGACGACGCTCTCCATCCTGGCCTGGCCGGCCCGCGGCCGCACGCTCTTTCCCGGCGTACTCGCCAGCGTCGTGGTGGCGGCCGCCGCGACCTTCCTGTCGCAGCACTACGGCGCGCCCGTCATGTTGTTCGCCTTGATCCTGGGCATGGCGATGAACTTCCTCTCGGCCGACGGGGCCTGCGCGTCCGGCATCCAGTTCACCGCCCGCCAGGTGCTGCGCTGCGGCGTCGCGCTGCTCGGCCTGCGCATCACCGTGGGGCAGATCGCTGCGCTGGGATGGCATCCGGTGCTGCTGGTGGTGGTGTCGGTCGTGGTCACGATCGGCGTGTCGATGCTGGCGGCCAGGATGCTGGGTTTCCAGAGCCTGTTCGGCCTGCTGACCGGCGGCGCCACCGCCATCTGCGGGGCATCGGCCGCGCTGGCGCTGGCGGCGGCCCTGCCCGGCCACCCGGAGAAGGAGCGCGCCACGCTGTTCACGGTGGTCGGGGTGTCGGCGCTGTCGACACTGGCGATGATCGTCTACCCGATGCTCGCCCACGTGCTCGGGCTCGACGCGCGGCTGGCGGGCATGTTCCTCGGCGCCACCATCCACGACGTGGCGCAGGTGGTAGGGGCCGGCTACAGCATGTCGCGAGAGACCGGCGACGTCGCCACGTTCGTCAAGCTGATGCGGGTGGCGATGCTGCTGCCGGTGATCGTGTTCGCGGTGATGTGCACGCGCGCGCGCGGCAAGGGCGCGGGCGGGCCTCGGCCGCCGTTGCTGCCCTGGTTCGCGGTCGCCTTCGCGGCACTGGTTGCCGTCAACAGCACCGGTTGGGTCCCGGAGGCCGTGAGCGCGCTGGGCAGCGATGTCTCGCGCTGGTGCCTGGTGGCATCGATCGCGGCGATCGGCATGAAGACGCAATTGCGCGACCTCGCCGCTGTCGGCTTGAAGCCGGTGGCCTTGATGCTCGGCGAGACCGTGTTTCTCGTCATACTGGTGCTGGCGCTGCTGCGCTGGGCGCCTTGATCCCAGACACAGGAGACTGATCATGAATCTGAAGAAGAAATTGCGGCACGTCGCGCGCGCCGCGTCATTGGCCTGCGTTGCGGCGACCTGCCTGGCGACGGCGATGGCCCACGCCGAGGCCCCGAAGTGGCCCGACAAGACGGTGCGCATCATCGCCGCCGGCCCTGCCGGGGGGTCGGCGGACATCGTCGCGCGGCTGCTGGCGGACAACCTGTCCAAGGAGAGCGGCCAGCCGGTGGTGGTCGACCCCCGGCCCGGCGCCGGCGGCGTCCTCGCGGTGAACGAGCTTTCGCAGGCGCCGCATGACGGCTACACGGTGCTGGTGGCTGTCAATTCGCTGGTCAGCGAGATTCCGCACATCGTCAAGCTGCGCGTCGACATGGCGGCCGAGATCAAGCCGGTGGCCGAGCTCGGGCGCGGCGGCCTGGTCATGGTCGGCTCTCCTTCGGTGCCGGCGAAGAACTTCGGCGAGCTGATCACCTGGATCAAGGCCCACCCCGGGACGGTCAACTACGCGTCCTACACGGCGGGCACGCTGTCGCACGTGCTGGGGCTCCAGCTCAACAAGGCCGCCGGCATCGACATGACCCACGTGGGCTACAAGGGATCGACGCCCGCGCTGACCGACGTCATGGGCGGCCACGTGCCGCTGATGTTCGACGCCATGCCGAGTTCGCTGCCGCTGATCAAGGCCGGGAAGATCAAGGCCTTCGCGGTCAGCACGCCCAAGCGATCCGCGCTGCTGCCCGAGGTGCCGACCTTCACCGAGCTCGGCTACCCGCAGCTCGAGGCCACTGGCTGGATGGGACTGTGGGTCAAGCCCGACGTGCCTGCCGCGCAGCAGGCCAGGGTGCGCGAAGCCGCTCTCAAGGTGCTGGCGACGCCCGCGGTCCGCGAGCGGCTGCAGGACATCGGCTTCGAGCCGGGCCAGCCGCGCAGTCCCGAGGAATTGAGCAAGTCGCTCAGCGCGGACTACCAGCGCATGGGAGCCGTGCTGAAGTCGATCGACTTCAAGCCCGAGTAAGGGCAGCCGCATCGGTCGGCCGTAGAGCCTCACAGAGGCGCTCAGCAGCGCAGCCACGATGCGGATGGTCCTTGCTCACCGGTAGCCGCTGCGGACCTTGCCGCGGAACACCCAGTAGACACCGATGGTGTAGATCGCGATCACCGGCAACACCACCACGCCGCCGTAGAACAGGAACCGGAGCGATGCCTCCGGCGCCGCCGCACTGGCCACGGTGACTGCATACGGAACCATGAAGGGCCAGAACATCGTGCCGAGCGTCAGGTACGCCGCCGCGATGAACACCACGGTCAGCGTGTACGCGACCCCATCGCGGCGCGCACGAGCCCCCGCCACGACGCCGGTCAACGAGGCGATCGCCAGCGCGACAAAGACCCATCCCCATGGCCGATCTTTCAGATGGCCCTGCGCGACCGCGCCCGCATCGACTGTCAGCGACACGGCGAAGGCCAGGCCCAGGACCACGAAGACGGCCGCGGCCAGCCACGGGATGCGGCGATAAGCCCAGTCGCGCAGGTCGCCTTCGCTCTTGAGCACGATCCAGCTCGCACCGAGCAGCGCATAGCCGAAGACGAGACCGATGCCGGTCAGAACCGAAAACGGATGCAGCCATTCGAAGGAGGTACCGGCGAACTGGCCATTCGCCACCGGTAGGCCGCGCATCAGTGCGCCCACAGCGGCCCCCTGCACGAAGGCGACCACTGTCGATCCCAGGAAGAACCCCATGTCCCATAGCCAGCGTGTCTTCACGCTGCGGTAGCGGAATTCGAAGGCAATGCCGCGAAAGATCAAGCCGACGAGCAGCAGCAGGACCGGCAGGTAGAACGCGCCCAGGAACACGGCATACACCACCGGAAAGGTCGCGAACAGGCCCGCGCCGATGATCACCAGCCAGGTCTCGTTGCCGTCCCAGAACGGCGCGATGGTGTCCATCATGTGCAGGCGGTGGCTCTCCTCGCTGGTGGTGCCGAAAAGGATCCCGACACCGAGGTCGAAGCCGTCCAGGATCACGTAGACCAGGATCGAGATGGCAATGACCGCCGCCCAGAAAAGCGCCAGGTCGCTGGGCAGGGCCGGGCTCACCGAGCGCCTCCGGATTCGCCGTTGGGCGCGGCGTCCGTGCGCGCGGCGATGGCCAGCGGCCGGCTGCCGGTGACGTTGGCCGTGGCTTGCGTCTTGGCACGCGGTCCCTGGCGCAAGAGCTTGTAGATGGTGTAGATGCCGAAGGAAACGAAGAGCCAGTACACCACCACGTAGATGATCAGGGAGGTCAGCACGTCACCCGTGGTCAGGGAGGGCGTGACCGCGTCCTTGGTCCGCAGCAGTCCGTAGACCACCCAGGGCTGGCGTCCGATCTCTGCGGTGTACCAGCCCATGAGGGTGGCAACGAAGCCGGTCGGGAACGACGCGAAGGTGCCCCACAGGAACCAGCGCGACGACTCCAGCTTGCCGCGCCATCGCAGGAAGTTGCCGAGCCACGACACGGCCAGCATGATGAGTCCCATGCCGACCATCAGCCGGAAGGTCCAGAAAGGAATCAGCACTGGCGGCCAGTCTTCGCGAGGAAAGGACTCGAGACCCCGCTCGGCGGCGGTCAAGTTCCCCGACGCGATCAAGCTGCCGAGCTTGGGCACCGAGATGGCGTAGAGATTGCGCCGGTTCGCCTCATCGGGAATGGCGATCAGCACTTCGCTGGCGGGCTGCTCGTTCTTCCAGCGTGCCTCGATCGCGGCGAATTTGACGGGCTGGTGCTGCAGCACGTACAGGCCCGTCAGATGACCGAAGAAGAGCTGGACCGGGATCAACACCGCGGCCAGCCCGAGGCCCCAGTGCAGCATCATCCGGCCTTCGTCGAAGTGCACCCGGCGCAAGAGATACCAGGCACCGGTCCCCGACACGCACATCGCGGTCGTCAACAAGGCGGCGAGCAGCATGTGCGGCCAGCGCACCATCTGAATCGGTCCCAGCACGATCTGCATCCAGTCGACCGGAATGATCTTGCCGTCCACGATCGTGTGGCCCAGCGGCACCTGCATCCAGCTGTTGTTGGCCAGGATCCAGAACGACGAGAACAACGTGCCCAGCGACACCATGCAGCATGAGAAGAAATAGAAGCGCGGCGACACCCGGTCGCGCCCGAGCAGCATCACGCCGAAGAAGGTCGCCTCGAGCATGAAGGCCGTGAAACCCTCGTAGCCGAGCAGCGGGCCTTGAATCGAGCCGGTCTTGACTGCGAGCACACCCCAGTTGGTGCCGAACTGAAAGGCCATCACGATGCCCGTGACCACGCCCATGCCGAAGGAGACAGCGAAGATCGGCAGCCAGAAGTCGAACACCCGCCGATAGAGCGTGTTGCCCGTTGCCAGCCGCGCTCCCTCGATCGTGGCGAGCCATGCCGCCAGCCCGATGGTGAAGGCGGGGAAGATGATGTGGAAGCTGATCAGGAACCCGAACTGGATCCGTGACAGGAGGACTGGGTCGAGGTCCATGGTTCGAAGTTCGGGCCTATTTCTTCGCCGCGGCGCTGTCCAGCCCCAGGACGACGATCCTTGCGCGCCTCGGCTTGATGGGCCACGCGGCCATCGTGAAGTTGTCGGCGACGGCAACCTTCTGCACGCCATCGACGGTGTACGTGATCACACCGCCGCCGATCCCGCCGCCGGTTCCGAGCGGGCCGCCCCAGAGTTTCTGGCCGGTGGAGGAATCCAATGCGTAGAAGTTTCCGCCGACGTCCGCCACGAACACGATGCCACCGGCCGTCGGCGTGATGCCGGCCACGAAAGGGTAGTTGGACTTGGCCCGCCATTTCCAGACGCCGGTGTCCGCATCGCTGGCATAGACCCATCCGGCCCAGTGCCCGTCGGTACGGTCTTCCTTGCCGAACATGTTGATCGGGTTCAACGTCGCCATGCCGGTCCAGGGTTGGCCCACGGCCACAGACCGCAATCTCTCGTCCGTCTCGATCGTCACCGTATCGCACCAATCGACGGTGCCGCTGATGATGAGGTTCGTCGTCGGATCGAAACCCGGGGTGTTCCATTCAGTGCCTCCGACCGGGCCCGGACAGAAGTGAACCTTCTGACCGACGGCGAACGTGCCTTCGGCATTCTCGACCGTGGTGATGGGAACGCGGTACAGCAGGTTGTTGGAGGCAAGGTCGTAGCCATAGAGGTGGCCGTCCTTCGGTGCGACCGACATGAGCTGCTTGCCACCCATGGTCTGAAGCAGGATGGGCGGGCTGGACACGTCCCAGTCATGCCAGTCCTTCTTCACGACCTTGAAGTTGTTCTTGTAGTCGCCCGTCTTGGCATCGAGCACCACCACCGAGTCCGTGAAGAGGTTCTCGCCAGCCCGTGCCCCCGAAGCGAAGTCGGGAGCCGGATTGCCTCCCGGCACGTAGAGCAAGCCGTTCTTGATGTCGAGGGTGTAGGAGGTCCAGGTTCCGCCGCCGCTGATCGGTATGCCTGGGGCGTTGTTCCACGTCTTCGCGTCCAGCGGCGACTTGCCCACCGGGCCACGGACGACATCGCCCTCGGTTTTGGGAATGAGGAAGAACTGCCAGACGACCTTGCCGGTCTTCGCGTCGAGACCGTACACCTTGCCCTTGCCGCCCTTGTAGTCCCCGCCGGCATTGCCGACGTAAACGAGGCCATCCCACGCGATCGGCGACGACGGCACCGACTCGCCGCGTTTTGGATCGCAAATCGTCGTCTCCCACACCTGCTTGCCTGTCTTGAAGTCGAAGGCCAGCACCCGGCAGTCCTGCGTGCCACGAAACAGCAGGCCGTCCATGTAGGCGGGGCCACGGTTGGAAGGCAGAAGGCCCGGGGGATAGTCCAGATGCGTGCGCCAGTTCTGCGCGCACGTGGCCGGATTGATCGAGAAGATGTCGAACTCTGTAGAGCCGATCAAAGCGTTGTTCACCATGAGCAGGCCGGATTCGAAGGCCGTGATCTCCCCGATCTCGTAGACGCACTGGATCTTCAGGTTCCCGACATTCTTCGCGTTGATCTGGTCGAGCGGCGAGAACCGCTGCGAGGACGGGGTCCTGTTGTAGCTCGGCCAGTCGCTGGCGGCAGCACCGGGCCATGCCGCCTCGGCCAGCGGCGGTGCGGGCACCGCGGCCACAGGCGCTTTGTAATCGGAGTTCGTCTCGGTGGTCAGCGTTCCTGGTGGCGCAGCAAAGGACTTGAGAAAGTTGAGCCCCATGGCGCCGTAGGTCGTCATCTGTACAGGGAACGTGAGGTAGAGCGCTCCCGCGATGGCCGCGCCTGCCACAACCAGCACGCCGATGATGATGAGGATCTTTTTCATGCTTCTATCCCGATCGTGTAGGAGGGAAGGCGATGTGGAGCTTGAACTGGAGACGCTTCAATCGACCTGGGCAGGTCGCGTCGAGGGATCTTGGTCCCACACGGAAGATTTTGGAAGTGTGGCCTCCGAGAGCGCAATCCCGGCGACCACGTATGTCCACGTACGTGGCAAGCCGCCGGAAGTTCAAGTCAAAGGCGCCGCGGCCGCGATCTTCGACGCCGTCCTCAGCCACCCGCGCCGCGCGAGCCCTTCATTCGTTCGGCGACCGCACGCTCCCTGGCGTACTCTTCGCGGCAGGCGTTCGCGTAGTCCTCCGGGCCGAGGTAGGCGATCTCCTGGTCGTACCTTGCCAGGTCTTCGCCGAACCGCGGGTCGAACAGGGCCTTCTTGAAGGCGCCATGCAGCACGTCCAGTACGTCGACTGGCAATCCGCGCGGGCCGGCCAGCCCGTAGGGCGACATCGCCACGATGTCGAAGCCCAGTTCGCGCAATGTCGGCACCTGCGGCCAGCGCCCGGAGCGCTGCGCCCCCAAGGTCGCGAGCAGCCGCAGGCGGCCCGCATCGACCTCGGGCGCGAAGCCGGTGGAACTGACCCCGGCCATCACCTGGCCCGACGCCACCGCCAGGGTCAGCTCGGAGCTGCCMTTGTACGGCACATGGATGTAGCTCAGCCCGCGCTCGGTGAACAGCGCCTCGAGCACGAGGTGCGGCGTGGTGCCGACGCCATTGGTGGCGATGCTCAACTCGCCGGGCCGTGCGCGTGCGAAGTCGAACAACTGGTCGAGCGAGCGCAGCGGGCTGGCGGCGCGCACCAGCACCCCGAATGTGACGCCCGAAATCTGGATGATCGGCGTGACGTCTCGCACCGGATCCCACAGCACCTTTTGCATGAACGGCGCGCGAAAGACCGGCTGCGGCATCTGCGCGATGGTGTAGCCGTTGGGTTCGGCCTGTTGCAGGATCGGCATCGCCAGCGTGCCGCCGGCGCCGGCGCGGTTCGCCACCACCACGGGCTGGCCGAGCGCCGGCGCGGCGAGTTCGGCCAGGAGCCGCAGCGTCAGGTCGGTGGCGCCACCCGCCGCCCATGGCACCCACATCATGATCGGCCGGGAGGGGAAGGCTTCGGCTGCCAGCGCGTGCGCCAAAGGCCCCGCAGTCAGCGCGAGCGCGGCCGCACGTCCCAGCCAGCGGCGGCGGCCGGTGTTCATGCCGAACCTCCGCCGCGCCTCGTCAATCCACCAAAACCGCGCTGCGGGTCGTAGCCCCAGCAGGCCAGCACGAAGAAGACCGCCAGGCACCCGAGCACCACCCAGGGCGCCTCGCCGGGGTCCTTGCCATACAACGCAAACCGGATCCATTCGACGGCGTGCGTGAACGGGTTGAAGCGGGCCAGCTGATAGACCCATCCGGCGCCCGACTCCCGCAGCTTCCACAGCGGGTAAAGCGCGGTGGACATGAAGTACATCGGAAAGATCACGAAGTTCATCGTGCCGGCAAAGTTCTCGAGCTGCTTGATGTGCACCGACAGCAGCAGGCCGAGCGCGCCCAGCATCAGCGCCCCGCAGACCAGCGCCAGCAAGGCATGCAGCCCGCCCAGCGAAAGAAGCGGCAGGTCGGTGCCGATCAAGGTCGCGACGATCACGAAGGCCAGGGCCTGCAGTACCGACAGCAGGGCCGTCGCGCAGAGCTTGCAAAACAGCAGCCATGCGCGCGGCAAGGGTGCGGTGAGCAGCAGCCGCATCAGACCCATCTCGCGGTCGTAGACCATCGCGAGTGACGACTGCATCCCGTTGAACAGCAGCACCATGCCCACCAGGCCCGGCGCGATGTAGACGTCATAAGGGATGTAGGTGTCGTAGGGCTCGACGATCGCGACGCCGAACACGTTGCGAAAGCCCGCCGCGAACACCGCCAGCCACAACAGCGGGCGCACCAGCGCCGACACCAGCCGGCCGGTCTGCTGCGAGAACTTGAGCAGTTCGCGCATGACGATCGCCTGCATGGCCTGCAGCGCATGCGCGAGGCCGCGGCGCGGCGCAAGTTCTGCCGCGCCGGCTTCGGCGGGAATCATCGCGTCGTCGTGCATCGCTTCTCCGGGGCGTCCGCGCCCAGTGTATCCAGCACGTTGCTCGGGTGCAGCAGGCCATCGACCGGCGCCTGCGAAATCACGCCCTGGCCGTCGGTGAGCAGGACGGTCTGACGCAGCTGCCCATCCCAGGAACGAAAGGTCAGACTCGTGCCCTTGGAGCCGTCGAGCGGCGTCTTGGCGAGCGCCTGCGCCCAACTCGCGGCAGGCCCCTTCGGTGCCGCGGTGGCGGCCGCGACCAGCGCCTTGCCCGCCATCCATGCCGACCAGTCGCTCGCAGTCATGGGCCGGCCGGCCGCCTTGGCGAAGCGGCGTGACACCTGCGGCGCGCCGTAGCGCTCGAACTGCGCATGCCAGGCCAGCGCCACCAGCCCCGCATCACCCACCACCGGGCGAGGCAGCACGATCCGATACGGCAAGCCGCGCGCAAATTCGCCGTCGCTGTCGACCACCCAGACGGCGTCGTAGGTGCTGCCGGCCGTCAGCAGCAGCGGATTGGCCAGGTCGCGCTCCCGCGGGTCGCCGGAAAGCTTGAAGGGCCGCACCGCGACCACCTGCAAGCCGTAGCGCTTGATCGAAGCTTGCGCCGTGGCAGCGCGCAACGGGTCCTGCACGCTCGGGCCGACGAGCAGCAGCAACTTGCTCCATTTGCGCGACACGAGCGTTTGCGCCAGTGCGTCGGCGCGCATGCGCTCGCTCGGAAGGATGTGGAACAGGTGCGCCCGGCAGTCCTGCTCGCGCAGGCGGTCGGCGGCCTCGCCGATGTTGATCACCGGCAGCTTCACGGCATCGACCACGGCCAGCGTCCAATCCGCGGGAAGATCCGTCACCAGCACCGCGGCGCCGGATCTTTCGGCCGCCTGCGCGGCCGCGCGTGCGGCCTCCGGCGAGTCGGCGGACTGCTTCGCCAGCGTGACGGCCGCATCGACGGAGTCGAGCTCGAACTGGCCTTCGTCCAGCGCGACCTGCAAGCCGTCACTCGCAGGGCCGTCAGGGTGGCCCAGGAAATGGCGCTCAACGCGCGCCCGTTCGAGCCGCGCGTCGGGACTGGGCGAGATCAGCGTCGCCTTCAACGCAGTGATGGCACCCGTCGGCTGTCCGCTCGACGCCGGCCCCGCAAGAAGCAGCGACACGCCGACGGAGCAGGCGGACCACTTCATTCGACCACCACCAGGCCGTAGGGCACGCGGCCGACGGGGATGCTCTTGATCGGCTTGGCCGCTGCGACATCGACCACGGTGACGTCGTCGCTCAAGCCGTTGACCACATACAGCCGGGCTTCGGCCTTGTCGAGCGTGACGTTCCACGCGCGCTTGCCGACCAGGACGAGATTCGTGACCTTTCGCTGCGGCACGTCGACGAACGCGACGTGGTTGGCCCTGCCCAGCGCCACGAAGGCGCGTTTGCCGTCGCGCGACATCTGGATGCCCACCGGCGTGATGTCTTCGCTGCGCGCGCCCTTGACTTCGAACTTCAGGCTGCCGACCACATTGCGGGTGGMCGTATCGATGATGCTGACGCTGGCATCGAGTTCGTTGGTGACCCACAGTTCCTTGCCGTCGGGCGTGAAGGCCATGCGGCGCGGCCGCTTGCCGACTTTCACGTTCTTGACGATGGCAGCGCTGGCGACGTCGATCACGTGCACGAGACTGGCGACTTCGGAAGTCACGTACAGCGTCTTGCCGTCTGCGCTGACCTTCACGCCTTCGGGTTCCTTGCCGACCTTGATCGACTTGAGCACTTTGCCGTTCGCCGCATCGATGAAGCTGACCGCGCCTTCGTCCTCGTTGGAGACATAGATGGTCTTGCCGTCCGGCGACAGGTCGAAGGCCTCGGGCTCCTCGCCCAGCGGGATGCGGCGCAGCGACTTTCCCGTCGCCGGGTCGATCACATCGGCGGCGTTCGACTCGCTGCAGGCGAGCATGATCAGGCGATCCGCCGTGAGCTGGATGTGCCGCCCCCGATTGCAGGTCGGGATGGTGCCCTTGACGCTGAGGGTGGCCAGGTCGATCAGCGTGATCGCCTGGTCTTTCTCGCTCGATACATAGGCGGTGCCTTGTGCCACCGCGGCCGTGCCGAGGCACATGCACGACAGGGCCGCAACGGAACGGGCCACACGCTTCAGAAACTGGGCAACTTCATTCATGTCGGTGTCTTTCCTGACGTGATTCAGCCATGCATTCAACCCGTGCGCGCGATGAAGCCCGCTTCCAGCGTCGGCTCTCCAAGCGCTTGCGTCACCTCGACGGGCGTGCCGTCGGCCAGGAGTTCGCCCTTGTGCAGCACCAGTACACGGTCGGCGCCTTCGGCCTCCTCCACCCGGTGCGTTGCCCACAGAACGCAGACACCGCGCTCCTGCACGTTCGCATGCAGGGCGCGCATCAGGTCCTGGCGTGACTTGGGGTCCAGGCCCACCGTGGCTTCATCCATCAGCAGCACGGCGGGTCGATGCAGCAACGCGCGCACGAGTTCCACCTTGCGCCGATTGCCGCCGGACAGTTCACGCACCTTGCGATCGAGGTCGGCGTCGATGCCGAGCTGGGCACAGCCCGCCTCGATGCGGGACGCCGCCAGCCGACGCGGCAGGCCGTGCAGGTCGGCCTGGAACAGCAGGTTCCGGCGGATGCTGAGATCCAGATCGAGCGACACCTGCTGGAACACGACGCCGATGTGGCGCAACGCCGCCGACGCGGACCGGTAGAGCGAATGACCGGCCACTTCGACCTCGCCCTCGTCGGCCGCAAACAGCCCGGTGAGCACCTGGAACAGTGTCGACTTGCCCGCGCCGTTGGGCCCCAGCAGGGCCACGAACTGCCCTGCCGCCAGCGTCAGCGAAAGACCCTTCAACGCCGTCCGCGCGCCGTAGCGCTTGGTCAGGCCGGTGGTCCGCAACATGGTCGTCGATGGGAACGTCTGTGGCATGGGATGGGGTCGGCAGCCGCAGAGTCCTCGACAACCGCCAATCAGAAGGTCATCTTAGTATTCTTTCTGCGCGTGCGGCCTCTCGCCAAGCGCATCCGCGGAAGTGGGCAAACGCATACATCAACGCGTTTTCCGCAGCGGCCATCTTGTGCGGCTCCAGCGACAGCCCCTTTGATCTGGATCCATCCGGCCCGCGCGCTTGCCCGGCCACACGTTGCCGCGGCTGAAGCCTCATCAAAGTTGTGGAGGTGACCGGGGGCGGTCGTTTTTCCTTGTGAAAAGAAGTCGCAAGAATGGCAGCCGATGAGCTCGGGCGCACCATGAAGTGCTTCGACGACGCCAGCGCTCGTGTCGAAAGCGACGCGTTGCCATGCTCAGCACACCCTTGGAGGGGGAGCCGGTGAGCGAACCCACTGTATTCATCGTTGACGACGACGACGCCTGTCGGGACGCGATGCGTGAGCTGGTCTTTGCGGTCGGACTCGCAGCCGCGGTCTTCAGCTCGGCGTTCGAGTTCCTGACCGCCCTCGACCCGACTTGGCGTGGCTGCTTGGTGCTGGACCTGCGCATGCCGGGGATGAGTGGGCTCGCTCTGCAGAAGCGATTGCTCGAGATGGATGTCCGCATACCGATCGTGTTCGTCAGCGGCAGCGTCGACATTCCGACGGCCGTCCAGGTCATCAAAGACGGCGCCGTGGACTTCCTGCAAAAGCCCTACCCGCAGCAACAGCTGCTGGACGCCATCTACAAGGCCCTGCGATGGGATTCAAGCCAGGGGGGCATAGCGCCGGTCGAGCCCTATGCAAAGTCGAACGGCCCCTGGAAGCTGCCAATGTAGCTGGTGTGGCTGACCATGCCTTGGGTGTCATCCCAGAGGTGGAGCAAGCAGGCCGGCGGACCCATGAAGGATGCGGGGCTCGCGTCCGGGGACAAGCGGAGCGCAATTTCTGTTGTGGTGCTGGAACAAGCGCAGACGACGGTTCCCGCCCAGCGATGCAGCATCTGGCGGTGCACGTGTCCGCACAGCACGAGATGAATGTTGTCAAAATCACCGAGGACCTTGGCGAGAGGCTCGGGCTCGAGGTACCTGTACGCGTCCATGTACGGAATGCCGCAGGCAAACGGAGGGTGATGAAGCATCACGACCGTCGGCTTGATCGGGTTCGACGTGAGCGTCGTGCGCAGCCAGTCCAGTCCGGCCTGCTCGATATGGCCGTGGTGCAACCCGGGAACAGTCGAATCGAGTGCCACGATTCGGACTGGATAGTCGTCGACGCAGTAGTGCATCGGGCCGGACTCGGGCAGGTATGCGTGGTCTGCGAAGGCGGCTCGGAAAGGCTCGCGCCTGTCGTGGTTGCCCGGGATGACCAGATACGGAATCGTCAGCTCGGCGAGCAACTCTCGGGCGGCAGCGTACTCATCCGGGTGCCCCTCGTCGACAACATCGCCCGTGAGCAGCACCAGGTCAGGCCGTCGGTCAAGGGAATGCAGGTGTCGGATGGCCTCGGTGAGCATGCGATTGGAATCCGCGACGCCGTGATAGAGCCGGCCCTTCGGCCTGATGTGCATATCCGAGAGCTGAGCGATGAGCAAGGCGACCTCCTGACGAAGCGATGCGACAAGCATGTTTCATTCCATGAGGTGTGTCAGTATTGCGGGGCGGCGCCGAGCGCGCCGGCCGACAGCGCAAGGGTGGCCGCGGCCGACAGTGCCGTGCTGTAGGTCTCGGCTGCAGCATTCTCGGCCTGCAGCAGCTGCGTCTGCGCCAGCGTCAGATCGGTGACGGAGCCCACGCCGCTGCGGTAGGCAGCCAGCGCCGCGTCAAAGCTTGTCTGCGCGGCTGCTACCAGCGCCTGCGAGGCAACGTGTGCGGACAGGCTGGTGCGCAGGGCGTTGTCGGCGAGCACGATTTGGCGTACTGCATCTTCACGAACGCGCATGAGTCTGGCCTCGGCGCTGTCGGAGTCGGCGCGGGCCTGCGCCAGGATCGCGTCGCGCGTTCCGCCGTCATAGAGTGGAATCGTGATCCCTGCGAAGAGGGTGCCCCCCCTGCCTCTGCCGTTGATGTTGACTGTCGGGGCTTGCTGTCCCACCGACGGCAGCGCGGTCACACCGAGGTTTGCGGAGTTGTAGGCGCCAGTGCCCGCGACGAAGACTTTCGGCATGAATTCCGCCTCTGCCGCGCGCGCCTTCGCGAGACTCGCCTTCTGGGCCGCATAGGCGCTCAGCACGTCCGGGCGGCGCGAAAGCGAATCCGAAATGATGCTTTCGACGGAGGCAGCCATCGCTGGCGACAGGGACCGGCCCGACACGTCGGCGACCTTGATCCTTGTCAGTGGCGAAATGCCCATGGCCGTCAGCAGCCTGAGATGGGCGTCCTGGCTCCCACCCGTCGCCTGCACGACGGCGAGATTGGCCTGTGCTGTGGCCTGGCGTGCCTGCGCGACCTCGATGACGGTCCCGATGCCGTGCTTGTGGCGATCCTCGGCTGCCGCCTGCACGGCCTGAGAGTTCTTCAGCGATTGCGTCGGCGTCGCGAGTCGCGTGCGGGCCGCGGCATTCGCGTAGAAGGCCAGGCTGACGTCGTAGATCACCTGCTGGTGCGCCGCGGTGAAAGCGATGTTCGATATCAGCGACGCCTGCTTCGCCGCTTCGATGACGGCCGATCGCTCACCGAAATCGAACAGCAGCCACTGGAACGAGACCGCCGAGATGGTGCCACGCGCCGACGCGTCGCCGCTGCCGCTGAGGCCGAGCACCGAATTTCTGGTGCTCGTCGACTGGTATGCGCCGACGACGCTCGCGGTGATGTTCGGGAGGTAGCTGCTCTCGACAATGCCGGCGGCAAGCGCGACGCGCCGCGCATCGTTCCAGGCAATCCGAGTGATCGGATTGCTGGATTCCGCGAGATCGATCAGCTCGGGCAGGGCGTAGACCTTTGCACTGTCGACGCTGGCCGGCGGCGGAAAGCTCGCCATCGCGCGATTGGCAGGCAGGACGTAGCCGCCGGCCCCTTCCGAAGCACCTTTCTGCCCGGCCAGTATTTCTCCTTCGGCCGTCGTGGCCGGAACCCAGGGTCGGTCGGACCCGGGTGGCGCCATCTCGAGCGCCGAAGTTGCACAACCGGCCAGCCAGGCCGTGCAAAGCGCGGTCGCGATGGCCGACTCAACCCGGCGCATGCTGAGCTCTCCTGCGCGGTTCTTCTGCATATCGATGGAGGAGCGATTGCTCCAGTCTGCCGAGATGGTCATCGATGCGCCTGCCCACCGCATGTGTCGAGGCTTCGGGCTCTTCTTGCGGCCCCGGTCCCACGGCGCCCGTGGCACGTGCGCCCGAAGATGCCGAATGATCGTCGACGCTGTCGGCCAGCCTGGCGAGCCGGCCGGCTATGGCGTCGGAACACGTGGGATCGAGCCTGGCGTTCAAGAGCAGCGGCCCCTGGAGCGCTGCGATCTCGTGCGCCGCGCGCCGTCGCGCTTCCAGCCAATCGGGCGCGGGCCGAACGGCTTGCGGCTCGTAGCGGGCGAGAGCCATATCCTGTTCGAGCGTGCCCAGCGCCGCGTGCGCTTCACCTGCCAGCGAATAGCGGCTCGAGCGATTGGCCGCCGTCATCATGGCGCTCAAGCGACGCAGAACCGTGGCGATGGCTGGATCGATGCGCCGCGTGACGCTGACCGGCCAGATCGTTGTGAACACCACGTACATGACCAGATTGCCGAACAGGATGCCGACGACCCGATCCCGGGCTACCGTCATGTCGAAGGCGGGCGAAGCGCCTTGGATCACGCAGAGAAAGAAGGCGAACGCGATCTGAAACCCCGCATAGGAGATGCGCGGCGACCCCGCCGCGACCCAGCCCGAGCCGAGCGCCGCCAGGAAGACGATCGCCAACAAGCCGCCGATCGAAGTCACGCTCGGCATGAGAAAAACGAGTGCCGCGAGGCCGCTCGCGGCACCGACCAGGCAGCCGACGATCCGCAATGTCAGCTTCTCGACCGTTTCGGCTGCAGTGCCGAGCGAGACGATGTAGCAAGTGATCAAGCATCGTGTGGATGCCGGGCCAGTCGAGCAGCGAGTACACGAAGTAGCAGAACATGGCCGCCGCTGTGGTCTTGAGGGCGTACTGCATAGGCTCCGGGTTGACGAAAGCATCCGGCAGGAAGAAGCCTCCATCCTTCGTCTTCGTCTTCGACTTCGGCTGCGATGGCCGTGGCGCTGTCTCTGGACCAGGCTGCTGCGTGAATCGCACGAGTGCTTCCTTCATCTCTGCAAGAATCGCGGCGCCTGCGGGCGGCAAAGCCGGGTCAGGGGCTTCATCGTCGAGCGCGATGTCGACCGGGTACCCGCCGGCTTGCAGGATCGAGCCCATCTCGTCCAGCGTGCGCGCCACGCGATCCCGAAGCACGGGCGGCCATGGGCTGGGGCCTTCGGGATTGGCCAAGTCCACCACCAGCAGGATCTGCGTGACCGACGCAACGGCCCGGCGAAGCGCGGCGACGTCTTCTGCGACCGATGTCTTCTCGACCTCGACCCGTTTCAACCACCCTTGAATTTCGCCGGTCCCCTCGGACAGGGCTTTGCCGAGGGCCCGCCGAGACGCATCATCAGGCCTGCGCAGGTCGGTGAATTCCTGCGGCCTTCATTTCTGCTACGCGAACCAGAACAACCAGACGAACAGTGCAAAGCAGACCCCGATCGCGATGCACACGAACAGCTGATAGGGCAGGGCACTCGACAGCCCTGTCGCAACAAAGCCCGCGCGCGCGAATATTGCCGCGAGGACGCCGAGCAGCGCGCAGAGCATCCAGGCGGGGAAGTAGGCGCCGAAAAGCGCGAACGATGGCGCGGCGCGTTGCGCGCATCCGCTCAGCGCGAGCGAAATCAGCGGCACCCGAAGCGCGCGTGCATATCTGTCCGAGGTGGCCCTGTCAATGCGTCGATCGGCGGTTGACGCAGGCGCTGTCAAGGCCCTGCGGACATCCTCGGTCTTCTCCATATGCGTTGACATATATGCTCCTCGCCAACATGCTGCTTCATCACTTTGTCGAGGCTGGGCCATGCTGCTGCGCACTCTCTCCGCCTGGACGGCCTGCTGGACCTTGCTCGCCGTGGTGCCCCTTGCCGCCACCGCGGCCGACACCAGCCGCGCGGCGCAGGCGATGACGGCCGCGGCGCGGGCGCTGCTGGAGGCGACGCCGGCGCGGCAGCGGCCGGAGCTGCTGCAGCCGTTCACGCTGGAGGCGCGTGGCGATTGGAACTACACGCCGCGTAGCCGGCCCGGCATTGCCTTCAAGACCATGGAGGATGCACAGCGCCAGGCAGCGCAGCAGTTGCTGGCCGCGGCCTTGTCGGAGCCGGGGCTGGTCAAGGTGCAGGCCATCATCGCCTTGGAGATCGCGCTGCGCGAGATCGAATCCTTCGGCTTCTCGCGCGATCCGGAGAACTACGCCATCGCATTGTTCGGCACGCCGGACGCCACGTCGCCCTGGGGCTGGCGAATTGAGGGGCACCATCTCTCGCTGCACTTCACGCTGGCCGACGGCCAGGTAGTGGCCACGCTGCCTCAGTTCTTGGGTGCCAATCCGGCGCAGGTGCCGCGCGACATCGCCAACAAGGGCCCGCGCAAGGGCCAGCGCGCGCTGGGCGAGGAGGAAGACCGCGCCTTTGCGCTGCTGGCTGCTCTCTCGCCGGCGCAGCGCCAGCAAGCCATTTTCAGTGCCCGGCCGTTCGGTGACATCGTCACGCGCAATGCCGCCCAGCTGGACCCATTGGCACCTGTGGGTGTGGCCTTCAGCGCCCTGGACGCAGCGCAGCAGGCCTTGCTGCTGCGCATCATCGAGTCGCTGGCGTCGGTGGCCGAATCGTCGTTGGCGCAGCAGCGACTGGAGCGCGTGCGTGCGGGCGGCCTGGACGGCATCCGCTTCGGATGGGCCGGCGACACCGAGCGCGGCCAGCCGCACTACTGGCGCATCCAGGGCTCGCGCTTTCTGATCGAATGGGACAACTCGGGCGGCAACCACATCCACAGCGTGTGGCGCGACTTCGAGGGCGACTGGGGGCGCGACGTGCTCGGCGAACACTACCGCCGCACACGCGCAAGCAGCCACCGGCACTGAGTGTCGTGCCCGGCGCCAACTGCTTCAGAGCTGCGACACCGTACTGACCGGAAAGTCAGTCCGCATCGTGTGAAGCGCCACCACGGTGCATGCCCACCCTCTCAAGGGAGTCGGCTGGGAACGACAATTCATTTCTTTTTTGGGAGGGGGCCTAAGTCAACACCGCCAGCAAGCTGGCGACGCCAATCCCCACCGCCGCCAGCGCATCGCCGGCGATCAACCCGCCGCCGAACAGCGAAGCACTGCTCATGTCCTGCGGCACATCGCGCCGCACGGGCGCGCGCGCCGCCCACAGGCTACCTGCAACGCCGCCCGCGCCGAGCCACAGCGAGGTCGGCAGGTTGACGAAGCCGCCGAAAGACAGCGCATAGGGAGAAGGCAGCACGATGGCGTCCAGCACGAAATTGCGCGGGCGCACCCACTTGCGCAGCACTTCGATCGTCAGGCCGGCGACGATGCCCACGCCGATGGCGACGCGCTGGAATGGCAGGTCTTGTGCCAGGCCACGCAGCACGCCCACGAATTTGAAGGTCATGGCCGAACTCCAGGCGGCCGGCTGCTGGTCGGCCTTGAGCACCGTCTGGTCCTGCAGCAGCACCGGATAGGCCGCCATGAAAAGCCGCGCGAACACCACCGCCAGCACGGCGCCCACGACGATCCCCAGCACCTGATAGCGGAACTGCGGCACGCGTGGCGTGCCGAGCCGCCAGCCGGTGGAGCGGTCCTGCTGCATGTCGCAGGCCACGCTGGTCGCCACCAGCAGCACCGCGCCGACCATCAGGCCCACGCCGGGATCGCGCAGGCCCAGGGCGGCGAGGATGACGACCGTCACGACGAAGGCCGAGGAGATAGGGTTGGAGTCGCTGATACCGACCGATATGCCGTTGACCAGGGCGAAGAGGAACACCAGCGCCACGGCCACGAGCAGAAAGAAGACGGGCTGTCCCAGCAGCCAGTGGCCGCAGGCCACCGTGGCGGCCGCCCAGAAAGCCACCCACAGCACCAGGCGGGTGCTGTTCACCCGCCGCCAGTCGTCGACGGCCGGCGGCGGCGCATCGCTTGCAGCCTGCCGCCGCGCGCGGGGCAGGGCACGCGCGAATATCAGCGCCAAATCCACCAGAGCCGCGCCCATGATCGTGCCCAGCGCGATGAGGAACATGATCTTGCGCGGCGGGTCGCCGGTCTCCAGCCAGCCGATCAGGACGAAGAACGGCTGCAGCGCCACACCGATCAAGCCGCCCACCACCGCGGGGATGCCGATGCGCGCGCCGATCACGAGCCCCGCGCCGAAGGTGGACGCCGACAGTTCGATGGCGCCCAGCAGCGGCAGGCGGGCCGCGGTCAGTCCGGTCGCCAGTCCAAGGACGACGCCGCCTCCGAGCTGCCGCACCGAGCGCCGCAGCAGCGCGGTGTCGGTCAGCGCTCGCAGAATGTTAGCCACCGCCAGCCCGGACGGAAAGACCAGGTGCATGCGGTCCACCAGAACCGGCGTGTAGAGCATGCCCACGCCGACGCCGAACATACCGACGCAGGCGAGATACAGCGCCATCTGCCAGCCGGGCGGCTGCGGCAGTCCCATCCACGCCATGGCCTGCAGCAGCACGCCCAGGCCGCTCATGCTGGCGACCGAGGCGGCCGCGGTCTGGATGTAGTTGGCGCCGTGCCGGCCTGCCGCACCGTAGCCCGCAGTGACGGCGGAGCCCAGCAGGCCCGCCAGCACCTGGCCGCCCACAAAGAAGCCGAGCGAGAAGTTCATATAGGCTGCAGTCACGCCGGCCAACGGACCCAGGACGAACATGCCCGTGCCTGCCAGGAGGAGGTGGTAACGCCAGCTGCCCTCGATGGGCAACCATCCCCAGCGGGGACCTTGGTGTGGATCCATGAACAGGCTCGAGGGATGAGGTCCGTTTCCGGTTTCACAGGGCGCGCCACGCGTCCAGGCAGTGCGCCGCCAGCGCGGTGACCCAGAAAGGTTCATCCGGATCGAAAGCAAGCCCGAACATCGGCGTGACGAGAAAGCCCGCCCTCTCGAACGCCGACGGATCTGTCGCTCGAACAAAGGAAGCCAGTGCGGTAAATGGCACCGACAAATTGCCGATGTTCACGACCGGCGCCCGCAGGGTGATCTCTTCCAGCCTGCCGCCATCCTGAAAGCGGTAGACCACCGAGTCATAGTCGAGCTCATGCAGCCCGATGTCGTTCCGGCACGTTCTCATGGGCTCGCCGCGCATCCTCAGGACCTCTTCCCTGGAGGCCGAGAACGGTGTGTCATCGACGCGGACGAACGGCTGCAGCTTCATGGCTTGAACAGTATGCACACCCTGCCCATCCGGGCAGTAGCGCCAGCCCTTGTGCCTTCACACAATGAAGCCATCTAAGGAGTTCCCCATGGCCGACACGATGTCCTCATCTCTCGAACAACTGTCCGCGGCAATGGCCGATGCGGTGGCTGCTGCGTCCGGCAGCGTGGTGGCGGTGCACACCGGGCGTTCGCGCGCGAGCGGCTTCGCCTGGCGCGAAGGGCTGGTCGTCACCTGCGAAGAGGCGCTGCCCGACGACGCGGACGTGACGGTCTGCCTGCCCGGCGGTGCGAGCGCGCGGGCAACGCTCGTCGGGCGCGACGCCGGCACCGACATCGCCCTGCTGCGCATCGATGGCGCCGCGCCCTCCCCGATCGCGTTCGACGCGGCGCCGGTGCGCGTCGCATCCCTGGCACTCTCGGTGGGATCGCTCGCCGGCACGCCGGTCGCTGCGGCCGGCGTGGTTTCGCTGGCGGCGCCCGCATGGCGCAGCCTGCGCGGTGGTGACATCGACGCACGGATCGAGCTCGGGCTGACGATGCGGCGCATCGCCGAAGGCGGACTGGTGCTGGATGCGCAAGGCCGGGCCATCGGCATGAGCGTCTTCGGGCCGCGCCGCCGCGTGCTCGTCATTCCGGGCGCGACGATCGACCGTGTGGCCGCGCAGTTGGCCGCCCACGGCCGGGTGCCGCGAGGCTACCTGGGCCTGGGCCTCCAGCCGGTGAAGGTCGAGCCCGAGGGCATCGGTGCCATGGTGATGAGCATCGACCGCGACGGACCGGCTGCGGCGGCGGGCCTGCGCCAGGGCGACGTGATCGTGGCCTGGAACGGCGAGCCGGTGCGCAGCGTGCAGATGCTGCTGCGCGCGCTGGGGCCCGCCAGCGTCGGCACCGTCGTGGCGCTGTCGCTGCGGCGCGCGGGCGAGCCCGCCGAGACGCAGATCACCATTGGCGAAAGGCCGGCCGATTGACCAGGACGAGCGTCACGGAGCCGATCGTGATCGCGATCGATGTGGCCGATGCCGCGCTGTCGGAGCGCCTGCTCGCGTCGCTGGCGGAGGTGCCAGGGCTGCGTGTCGCGCGGCGCGGCGAACCGGCCGATGTCACGGTGGTGGTGGCCGATGCAACGACCGCGGCAGACGCCGACGCGACGCTGACCCGGCGCGAACTCGAAGTGCTCGCCCTCATGGCCGAAGGCGCATCCAACAAGGCCATCGCCCGGCGGCTGGGCATTTCGGTGCACACGGCCAAGTTCCATGTCGGCTCGCTGCTCGACAAGCTGGACGCCACCGGCCGCACGGATGCGGTGGCGCAAGCGGTGCGGCAGGGTGTCATCCATCTTTGAGAAGACCATGTTCGACGACCACACCCTCTCTCCCTCCATCGACGGCAGCGCGCCCGAGCTGAACCAGGACGCGCTCATCGACGCCTACTCGCACGCGGTCGCGACGGTGGCCGACAACGTCGGCCCGGCCGTGGTGCGCGTGCAAAGCGGCACGGCCGGCCGCCGCGGCGGCCTGGGCTCGGGCGTGGTCATCGCCGGCGACGGGCTGGTGCTGACCAACAGCCACGTCGTGGGCGGTGCGCGGCGCGTGCGCATCGGGCTCGCGGAAGCCGGCGACAGGGAAGCCGAAGTGCTCGGCGACGATCCCGCCACCGATCTCGCGCTGCTGCGCGTGGAGCTTCCGCGCAGCGCGGCCACCGCGACGCTCGGGGATTCGAAGATGCTCAGGCGCGGCCATCTGGTCGTGGGCATCGGCAATCCGCTGGGCTTCGAATCGACCATCACCGCCGGCATCGTGTCGGCGCTGGGCCGCTCGCTGCGATCGCAGAGCGGGCACCTCATCGACGACGTGATCCAGACCGACGCGGCGCTCAATCCGGGCAACTCGGGCGGCGCGCTCGTGGCTGCGTCCGGGCAGGTGGTGGGCATCAACACGGCCATGATCGCGGGTGCGCAGGGGCTCGCGTTCGCGGTGTCGAGCAATACGGCGCGCTTCGTGATCGGCGAGTTCATCGCGCACGGCCGGGTGCGGCGCGCGCACCTCGGCATCGCGGCGCAGACGGTGCCGCTGCCCCGGCGCGTGGCGCTGGCCGTTCATTCGGGCGCCAACGCCGTGCGTGTCGGCGAAGTGCAGGCCGGCGGCGCAGCGGATCGGGCGGGCCTGCGCGTGGGCAACATCCTCATCGCGCTGGACGACGTGCTGGTGGCGGGCGCGGACGACCTGCTGCGCCTGCTCGGCGCGGACCGCATCGGGCGGCCCGTGGAGGTGTCGCTGCTGCGCGATGGCCGCCTCGTCGCACGCACGGTGACGGCGCAGGAACGGCCGGCGCCGGCTTCCGCACGGCGCTAGACATGAGAGGGTCGCCGCCCGGAGGCGGTCGCGTCCGGATGCGCCGGCCGCCGAGGTCGACGAACTGCGTCTTCAGGCCGGTGCGGCGCAAGGCGTTTCGCTGGCCAACGCTTCCGGTGTGCGCGAACGCAGCAGGAAGTACGACAGCGCCGGGATCAGCAGCACCGCGCCGACCATGTTCCAGATGAACATGAAGGCCAGCAGGATCCCCATGTCGGCCTGGAACTTGATGGGCGACAGCGCCCAGGTGAGCACGCCCGCGGCCAGTGTCACGCCGACCAGCACGACCACCTTGCCGGTGAACTGCAGGGCCGCGCGGTAGGCGCTGCCGAGGGATGCGCCGGAACGCTGCTGGGCCAGCTGCACGCTGAGGAGATACAGCGCGTAGTCCACCCCAATGCCGACGCCGAGCGCGATCACCGGCAGCGTGGCGACCTTGACGCCGATGCCGAGGCAGACCATCAGGGCCTCGCACAGCACCGAGGTGATGATCAGCGGCACCACGGCCACGACCACCGCGCGCCAGCTCCGGAAGGTGATGAAGCACAGCACGATCACGGCAGCGTAGACCAGCAGCAGCATCTGCGTCCAGGCCTTGCGGACCACGATGTTGGTCGCGGCCTCGATGCCGGCACCCCCTGCGGCGAGCAGGAACTTGCGGTCGGTGCCGCTGTGCGCGTCGGCGAAGCCGGCGCTGGCCTGCACCACGCGGTCGAGCGTCTCGGCGCGATGGTCGGCGAGGTAGGCGATCACCGGCATCACCGAACACTCGGTGTTGAACAGTTCCGGGTTGTTGACGCTGGCCTGCTGGGCGCCATAGTTCAGCACGTCCTGGTTGCGCGCGATGGTCAGCCACTTGGGGCTGCCCTCGTTGCTGCCGGCGGTGATCTGGCGCACGGCGTTGGTGAGCGACATCGTCGTCTGCACGCCCGGCACCTGCTGCAGCGCCCACGCCAGCCGGTCGGCTTCGACCAGCGTCTCGTACTTCAGGCAGCCTTCCTTGGCGGTCTTCACGATCACCGCGAAGGTGTCGCTCGACAGCGAGTAGTTGGCCGTGACGTAGGCGTTGTCGCGGTTGTACCGGGAGTCCGGCCGCAGCTCGGGCGCGCCCGGGTCGAGGTCGCCGATCTTCAGGTGCGTGCTGACCGCGAGGCCGACCGCCATCAGCGCGGCGGCGAGCGCCACGGTGCCGACGGCCCAGCGCCGCTGGGTAAAGCGGTCGAGCCAGGCGTACACCCGGTCGACGCCGCGCCCGCCCGACCCGTCGCGTTCGGCACGCAGGCTGCGCTCGGCGGCGGCGGGACTGACGCCGATGTACGACAGCAGCACCGGCAGCAGGATCAGGTTGGTCATGATCAGCACGGCCACGCCGATGCTGGCGGCGAGCGCCAGGTCCTGGATGACCGGAATGTCGATCAGCATCAGCACCGCGAAACCGACCGCATCGGCCACGAGCGCGGTCAGCCCGGCGAGGAAGAGGCGGCGAAAGGTGAAGCGCGCCGCCACCCGCCGGTGGGCGCCGCGGCCGATGTCCTGCATGATCCCGTTCATCTTCTGGGCACCGTGCGACACGCCGATGGCGAAGACCAGGAAGGGCACCAGGATCGAGTAGGGGTCGAGCTCGAAGCCGAGCCCGGCGATCAGCCCGAGCTGCCACACCACGGCCACCAGGGAGCAGGCGACGACCAGCGCGGTGCTGCGCACGCAGCGCGTGTAGAAGAAGATGATGAGCGTCGCCACCAGCGCGGCGAGGCCGAAGTACAGCGCCACCTGGTAGAGGCCGTCGATCAGGTCCCCGACCAGCTTCGCGAAGCCGATGCTGTGCACGCGGATGCCCGTGGCCTGGCCCTTGTCGTCCGTCTCGTAGCGCGCGCGCATCTCGTCGAGCGTGTGCGACAGGGCCCGGTAGTCGATGCGCTGGCCGGCGTTCTGGTCCAGCAGCGGCACGACGATCATGCTCGACTTGAAGTCGTTGCCGACGAGGCCGCCGACCAGTCCGGCGCGCGCGATATTGCCGCGCAGCTGCTCGATGGCGGCGGGCGAGCCATCGTAGTTGTCGGGCATGACCGGCCCGCCGCGGAAGCCTTCTTCCGTCACCTCGGTCCAGCGCACGGCCGGTGCCCACAAGGACTTCATCCAGGCGCGGTCGACGCCCGGTGTCAGGAAGAGCTCGTCCTGGATGCGCTTGAGCGCCTTCAGGTAGCGCGGGTCGTAGACATCGCCCTGGGTGTTCTCCACGACGATGCGCAGGGAGTTGCCCAGCCCGCGCAGGTCCGAGCGATGCGCCAGGTAGTTCTGGATATAGGGGTGGCTCTGCGGGATCATCTTCTCGAAGCTGGCATTCAGCGTCAGCTTCGTTGCGGCCACGAAGCCGAGCAGCAGCGTGATCAGGCCGCAGGCGACCATCACCGCGAAGCGGTGATTGAAGATGAGCCGCTCCAGGCGCGAGCCGGAGCGGGGGTCGAATCGGTCGAGCGAAGTCGGCGCGGACCTGTCCGCGTTCGAAAGGGGATGCACGGGTGGTCTCCGAGCCTCTCAGGGCAGTTGAAGCGATTGGGCGCCGCGTGGCCCGGCAATGACGAGCGTGCCCTTGGCGGGCATCGCGACCGCGGCGGCGGGTACGGTGCGTTCGGCCGATTCGGCCTTGAAGCTCGCGCCGTCATCGGCGCTGCGCAGGATGTGGCCGGCCTGGCTGACGATCACGATGCGTCCGTCGTCCTGGCGGATGCCTGCGGTCAGGCCGACCTGCAGGCCGGTGGGCGTCTGCTGCCAGCTCTGCCCGCCGTCGGTGCTGCGCAGCACGGTGCCGCGCAGGCCGTAGGCGACCAGTGAGCCGGCATGGCCCGTGATGCCGAACAGGGTGCCCTTGTAGGGCAGCTCGAGTGCGCGAAAACGCGTGGCGCCATGCGCCAGCTTGAGCAGCAGTCCCTGCTCGCCGGTGATGTAGACGTCCTGGCCGATGCCCCGCACCGCGTAGAGGTGCAGGCCCTTCGGGTTGTCGACGGCGTGCAGCCACGGCTCCCAGTTTTGGCCGCCGTCGCGGGTGTGCAGCACCAGGCCGAATGCACCGACCACGAAGCCTTCGGATGGATCGCGGAACCAGACGTCGAGGAAGGGATTCTCGGCGCCCTGCACCTCGAATCGCCTGGCTTCCTCCAGCAGCAGCGCGGCCCGCTTCGGATCCTCGGCCGCCAGGGCGGCGGCTTGCTGCTGGTAGTAGCGGACCATGACGCCGCCGACCTGCAGGCCGTCCAGCTGGACGGACCAGCTCAGGCCGGCGTCGGTGCTGCGCAGCACGACGCCGTCATGCCCCACGGCCCATCCGGTCGTCGCGTTCGGGAAGCTGACGGCCACCAGGTCCGAGCTGACGGGCACTTCCGCCTGCCGCCAGTTCATGCCGGCATCGTCGGAGAAGACGATGTGGCCGCGCTGGCCCACCGCCACCAGGCGGTCGCCGGCGCGCGCGAGGCCGTTGAGCAATGCACGCGAGGCGAGCGGGCTCTTCATCGCCGGCGTGTCCAGCACGTCGCGCCATCCCTTGGAGCCGGCGGGCTGCGCGGCCCACGCCGCGGCGGTCAGCGCCACGGCCAGGACCAGGCCACCGGGGGTGGCTCGCTTCGCGTTCATCGAGGGGCCCCTTTCAGCGGACGCCGGATCCGGCGAGCGAGTCGGCGGTCCATTCGCGATCGGACAGCGGCTTGGTGTGGCGCAGGCCGCCGGTTTCAGCGATGTAGCCCGTCAGCGAGTAGATGCGCGACGCGAAGTCGTAGTGGCCGAACATGTCGGTGTACGGCGCGGGCAGGTCGTAGCTCGGCGCCATGTAGGCGAAGCCGGCGCGGTAGAGCTGGCCGCGGGCGTCATAGTTGTCCGAAGCCAGGGCCGCCCACGAGTCCTCGTCGAGGTAGAAGGTGCGCTTGCTGTAGACGTGGCGCTTGCCCTCGCGCAGGGTTGCCTCGACCACCCATACGCGGTGCAGCTCCCAGCGCACGAGGTCGGGGTTCAGGTGGTTGGGCTTGAGCAGGTCGTCCTGCTTGGACTGGTACACCGCGCCGTAGGCGTTGTAGGGCACGACCATCTCCTTCTTGCCGACCAGCTTGAAGTCGAAGCGGTCCATCGAGCCATTGAAGATGAAGGTGTCGTCGAAGGTCGTGGCGCCTGCGGTGCCGGGGTTGGGCGTGTCGTACGACAGGTCGGGGGCGACCTTGACGCGGCGCTGGCCGGGCAGGTAGCTCCAGGCGCGGCGGTCCTTCTGGCCGATGTCCAGGGGGTCGACGATCAGCAGGGCCTCGCCGGCGCGGCGCGCCGGGCCGGTGTAGGTCAGCTTGATGCGCCAGTAGGTGTCGGCGGCGGCCTTGCCCGTGTCCCAGAACGGAAACTCCTGCACGCTGACGCCCTCGGTGGCCAGTGCCGGACGGCCGCTGGCATCGACGTTCAGGTTGCGGTACTTGGCTTCGTAGCTCTGGCCGTTGAAGCGCACCAGGTGGTTCCACATGGCTTCGTAGCCGTCCTTGGGAATCGGGAACGGGAAGCCGGCGTGGGCGCCTTCGATCGAGCGCCCGTCGTGGCTGGTCTTGGCCTTGACCGCATTCGCCGACGTGTTGTCGGTGACGAACCTGGGGAACGCGACGGTGCGGTGCGTCGGGTAGACGTCGACCCGGAAGCTCGGGTACTTCTGCAGCAGGGCCTTGGTGCCGTCGGTCAGCTTGTCGGCGTGCTCGGCCATGTTCCTGGCATCGATCACGAGGCGCGGCTTCTCGTTGGCKAAGGGGTCGGGACGGATGCCGTCGCCCGCCGTGTAGCCGGCCGGCCCGCTCTTCATGCCACCGGTGTAGGCGGGAATGGTGCCGTCCTTGTTGGCGCCCTTGTCCGCCCCGACGGGCGTGAGCGTGGTGCCGAGGGCCTTGGCCTCTTCGGCGGTGATGGCGGCCTGGGCGGCCAGCCCTGTCGATGCGGCGACGATGCCCGCAAGCAGTGAGTGGGAGAGTTTCATGGATCGAATCCTCAGAAGGTGGTCTTGAAGGTGAGGCTCAGGAAACCGCGATCCTTGAGCAGGGTGGTGAAGCCGTTCTGCGCGGTCACGGCGAATCCGTTGTCCTTGTAGTGGCCGACGTAGTCGATGTATTTCAGGTCGAAGCGGTACTTCTGCCGGACGTCGACACCCAGGCCGACGCTGTAGTTGCCGTTGCCCTGGTTGCCGCCGAAGACCGTCGGCGCGTTGCCGCTGAGTCCCACGGCATACGTGATCGGTGCCGACAGGTCGATGCCTGGCCACACCTGGAACCAGGTCGGCGTGAACGAAAGTCCGGCGCCGAAGTAGTTCTTGGTCGTGCAGCCGTCCCATTTGTTCTTGCCGACGCAGGGCGCGAAGCCCTCGGCGAAGAAGAGGTTCTGGCCGCTGCTGACCTTGCCCCAGCTCGCCCAGACCAGCTCGGCCGCCCAGGCGGCGGTGTCGAAGAGGGCGGTCTTCGGCACGATGCCCACCGCATTGACGAGGCCGTGGTAGGTGTCGCCGCGCGGGCCCTTGGTGTCGCCCTGCGCAGGCAGGCCGGGCGCGATGCCGAGCACGGTGCTGTTCAGCGGCGTGTTGTGGCGCAAGGAAAGCTCGGAGCCGATGCTGATGCCGCCGATGTTCTTCGCCAGGCTCACGCCGTACAGGTCGATGTCGTCGGCGTAGATCAGGTTGTAGCGGCTGATGCCCGGCCCGACCCGCGTCAGGAAGGTCTGCGGCAGCTTGTCGGAGAACCTGCGGTAGTAGAAGCCCAGGGTGCCGTCGAGCCACTCCGGGCTCCAGCGCGTGGAGACGCCGCCTTCCTGGCCRCGCTGCTTCGGGTCGGACGGTGCGCCGCGCTGGGCGAAGCCCAATGCCGGCGAGAGGAACTGGCGGTCGGGGCCGTTGAAGGCGAAGTCCACGGGACCGAGATAGGTGCCGCCTTCAGGGTAGCGGAACGCCTCCCACGCGAGCATGTACTGTGCGGCAACCGACACGGTGTCGCTGACCTGCGCCTGCATCGAGAGCTGGTTCAGGGGCCGGAACAACTCCTTCGCTTCGACGCCGGGCGTGGCAAAGCCCTTCTGGAGGTCGAGCGGGTTCTGCGCGTAGGCGATGCCGTTCAGGTTGCCACCGAGGAAGAGGGATTCGCCCCAGTACAGCGAATGGCTGCCCAGCTTGGCGTTGACCGGCACGTCGCCGATGTCGGCGCCGCCGAAGACGAAGGCGTCGAGCCACTCGCCCGACGGACCGCGGTAGTAGCGCTCGGTGTAGGGGCTGTACTTCTTGTTGACGTAGCTGGGAATGTTGGTGAAAGGCGGGAACGGATTGGTCTTGCTGTTGGGGCCGTAGGCGTCGTCGTACCAGCCGGCCGCGCTCACGCGCATGCCGTAGCGCTTCTTGTAGGTCAGATCCATCTCGCTCAGCACGTCCAGGCGGTTCGCCACCGTTTCGCCGCGATTGAAGCTGTAGGTACCTTCGTCGGCGATGACCGTGTTGCCGATCTTCTGATCGCGGCTTTCGACACGGTTCGCGTAGTTGTAGCGCAGCGTGTTGTCCCATCGGATCGACACGTCGGGGTTGCCGGTGTCGAATTCGAAGGCTTGCGCGCCGCCGGGGCAGAGCGTCGCGAGCAGGACTGCGGCAGCCGTGGCTGCGAGGCGGAAGGACGAGCGGGCTTCAACGGATCCCGTCTTGCGTTTGGGGTGGTGCACGTGGTGAGAGCTTCTTGGTTGGAGGGCAGGGGGAGCCCCCTGACTGCATGGGGTCAGGGGACGGCCGAAATTTTGTCGGTCGCACCCGCGCGCTGCCCCCTCCTTGGTGGAGGGGGGAGGGGGTCGGGAAAGCCTCGRCCCGCACTTAGAATCCCGATTTCACTCCCGGCCGAAGTTGAAAGGCTGCATTCAACGATGCGCAACGCCACCGAATCCTTTGTCCGACGCGTGCGCGGCCACCTCGACGCCTTGTCCGCGACCGAACGGCAGCTGGCCGACTTCGTGCTCGAGTTTCCCGGCGAGCTCGCCAGCTACGCGGGCAACGAACTGGCCGAACTCGCGGGCGTGTCGCCCTCCACGGTCAGCCGGTTCATCCGCCGCATCGGCTACGAGAACTACGAGGAAGCCCGGCGCCAGGTGCGCGAGGAGAAGGAGAGCGGCTCGCCGCTGTTCCAGACCGCGACCGAGGCGTCCCGGCGCGGCCACCTGGTGGCGACCCACTTCCAGCGCTCGCAGGCCAACCTGGCCAGCACCTTCGACCGCCTGGGCGACAAGCAGATGTCGGACATCGTCAAGGCGATCATCGGCGCCAGCCAGGTGCTGATCTTCGGCAGCCGCAGCAGCCACGCCTTCGCCCAGTACCTGCGCTGGCAGATCATCCAGGTGCTGCCGCGCGTCAGCGCGATCCCCGGCGCCGGCGAGACCCTGGCCGAGCACCTCGCCGGCGTCGGCGAACGCGACTGCGTGATCGTCTTCGGCACCCGCCGCCAGACGCGCCAGATGGACGTCCTGCTCCTGGTGCGCCGACCTTTGGCCAATTGTCAAGAGTCGCAACAAAAGTTGGCCGAGAATTCCTGATAAGAATCAATCGCTGATCGGGCGCTTGAGTTTGGAGTATGAATGTTGTGGCCGAGAGTCGGTCTGGGCGGATACAAACAGCGTCCGCCGTCGTGGCTGTTGACGCGGTATCGCTGCCAATGCGCTGCTCGAATGTTCAGAGCAGGCTTGTGGCAGCGGTTGTTGAGCGGCGACTCCGCTCGTAGCTGCAGGAAGGCTGGCTGACCCGATCGAAGGGCCAACGGTGGGGGTGACCACCATGCACCGCATCGCAGATCGCTTGCGTGGCAGTTCGCGAAGGACTGATCCTCTGGGGGGGCCAACGAATGCTGCCCGAATTCTTCAAGTTCAAGCGTCCGCTTCCGGGCCAGTTTCGTCCTCGGCGCTCAGTATTTTGACCTGCCGTCAGGGCCTGCGTAGACCGGCTAGCTGCGGGAGACGCTTTTCGAACTCATCAACGAAGGCCCCCATGTCCAGATCCATCGCGAGCAACCAATGCCTCAGTTCCACGAAGTCGATTCGTCGAACACCTGTTTCGATCTTGGATAGGTCACTCTGGCCAGCGACGGAAGGCGGAGCGTTTCATCCCTGACAATTCCGAGCGTCCAAATGATTGATCAGATCGACGACATCGTGCGAGAGGCCCAGCAGCGCCTCTCGGCCAGCTGCATGGTATGCGGCGGCGAGGCCAAAACCTCCCTGTACGACGGGTGATACGTCACGGTCTGCGCTTCGCATGCTCCAGACACGCTCAACGATCCGGTAGAGACAGGGCTCATGGGATTGGTCCGCTTGGCACTGGAAGGGATGTCATCGACGGTGTCAGGCTCTGAGGCCGCCTCGCTCATGAAGGTGAATGGTTCGACGATGGCAGCGTGGATCGAAAGCGGCCGGTGCATTGGGCTTGCCGGTCCAGACGGATTGCTGAAGTTTCCCCGTTGGCAGTTTGAGCCGTCTGCCTGGTCAGCGATTCAGCTCGTCGGCCGATCTCTGCGCACGCAGGATCCCTGGCAGATCCTTGATCTTCTTGAGACGCCGGTGCCCGCGCTAGACGGCTTGACACCGCGAGTGGCCCTCGAACGAGGCACTGAGCTTGCGCGTGTCCTGGCGGTGGCGACCGGCGACTCGTACTGATCAAACATGAAGCTCCTGATCCTTTCTGATCTTCACGCTGAATTCGAGACCTTCGAAGTATCGAATTGCCTGGAGTACGACGTGGCCATCTTGGCGGGCGACATCGTCGCGCCTGGGCGGGTGGTCGCGCGCTGGCTGCGAGATCCGGCGCGCTTTGGTGGCAAGCCTGTCGTGCAGATCGCCGGCAATCATGAGTACTACGAATCTGTGCTGGATCAGGAAGAAACGGAGATGCGCCGCCAAGCGAAAGAGCAGGGCGTTCACTTCCTCAACTGCGACGAGATCGAAATTGCCGGCGTGCGGTTCTTGGGCTGCACGTTGTGGACCGACTTTCGACTGCGCATCGACAATCCTGGCTTCCCTGGGCAACCGATGCGTCTGCTGTCGGATCGATACCGTTCGATGACGGAAAGCTCGCGCTACCTAGCCGACTACTCGGCGATACGAGTTGACGACCCAACCACTTCAAACTCGMGAGGCTCGCGGCGCCTGGTGCCGATGGACACCCTGAAGATCCATCGGCGGCATCGCTCTTGGCTGCGCCGAAGGCTCTCCGAACCGTTCGATGGGCCAACGGTGGTGGTGACCCACCATGCACCGCATCGCAAGTCGCTGGCACCGCGGTATGCTGAGGATTGGTCCTCTGGCGGCTTCGTCAACGAGATTCCTCCTGGGAGGCCAAACGCCGGCAGAGTTCGCCGCTGCCGGCGGTCGAGAACGAGTGCAGACCATTCTTCGAACGATTCAGCACGGGGGCGTTGTATGACGCGATCCGCCACCGGATAGTAGCCGCGCGGTGATCTTCGCTTCCACTTTGTTGTTGTGCTGTGGTGGTGCCAAGCAGGCCTGAGAAGACCTCTCTACGGCCGGTGGGTAAAATCCGGGCCGGCGTGAATTTGAAAAGAAGACTTTTTCTGACGATTCACTAATATTCAACGCCTTTGTCACAAACGTCATGACGCTAAGCGACAGACTCCCTCAACTTCAAAGGTTCCAGACTCAATGACGAAGTCCTACGCGCAACTGAAATCCGCCATCGCCAAACTCGAGAAAGAAGCGGCTGCACTCCGTGAAGCTGAAACAAAAGAGGTGGTTGCGCAAATCAAGGAATCGATTGCCACGTTTGGCCTGACCGTCGAACACCTCTTTGGCCGTGGCGCCAAAACACTGAAAGCGGCCGCCGGCAAGGCCCTCGGCGGTGGCAAAGCGGCGCGCAAGGGCGCAGGCGTGCCGAAGTACCGCCACCCCAAGACGGGAAAGACCTGGACGGGCTTCGGCAAGGCTCCCGGGTGGATTGCCACGGTTCGCAACCGCGACAAGTTCCTCATCGACCAATCTGGCGTCGTTGCAGCACCTTCGGTCGAAAAGGCCGTGACGCCTGTCGCTGCAGTGGCAAAAGCCACCCGCAAGTCCCGCACAATTGCAGCGCCGGTGACGAAGCCGATCCGCGTCAAGAAGGCTGTTGCCGCCGCTGTCGCAGCTCCCGAAACCAAGGCTGAAAAGCCGGTCGCGAAGAAGGCTGCACCAAAGAGGAGCGCTCCTTTGAAGAAGGCCGCACCGGTAAAGAAGGCAGCTGCCGCCCCCAAGGCTGCAAAGGCTCAAAAGGCTGCTGCGAAGGCCACCAAGGAGGCCGCTCCCAAGTCGATCAAGTCACAAGCTGCCGCCAAGACCCGCAGCCTGCGCGCGTCCACCAGCGCCACGGCGCCTGTATTGACCTCCGCCACGCCGGAGACGGCTGCTTCCGCAAGCTGATATCGCCGCTGGTCGGCTTCGGCCGAAGAGACCACACAAACGGGCCGCTCTGCGGCCCGTTTCTTTTCGAGCCGGCCCCAGAGATAGATTTGGTGCAGAGCGAGGGGTCCATCGACTAGCCCGAGCCCCCTCAGTCGAGCGCCGACAGGAGCGAGCCCCATGGGTGATGTGACAGTCGAAGGCGCGTCGCGGCCCCGAGGAATGCAAGAAGCCAGTCAACTCGGAGCCTGCTCGGTAGTTGCTCACGGTGGCCAGAGTTTTCCAGTCGTGAGCCCTCGTTTAGGATGCGGCAGAGCGCGACCCCGCGCGCAAGAATCCAACCAGTCGAGGGGCTGATCATCATGCGTTTCGATCTATCGCGTCGTCACCTCGGCCGCTGGGCCGGTGCGGCGGCCCTCGCGCCGTGGCTCGCCTCGTGCGGGGGTGGCGGCTCGGGCGATTCGGGCGTGCTTGTTGCGCTGGCGGCGAATTCCCGCGAAGCCGCCTACGTCGAGGCCGTCGACAGCATCTTCGCGACCTATCACCCGCCGGGCATTCTGGCCGGCKTGAACGTGGCCGGCCAGGCACCCTGGGGCCGAGCCTTCGGGCAGGCCGACGTGGCCCGCGGCACGCCGATGGCGCTGAACAGCACGTTCCCGGTCCGAAGCGTCACCAAGTCGTTCACGGTGACGCTGCTCCTTCAACTGGTGCAATCCGATCTGCTTGCACTGGATCACAAGATCGAGCGCTATATCCCGGGCGTGCCGAACGGAAACCTGATCGACCTGGCCGATCTCGCCGGCAACCAGAGCGGACTGGCCGACTACTCGATGCAGCCGGGCTTCTTCGAGGTCTTCGTCAAGGACACGCTGCACGTGTGGACGCCGCAGGAACTCGTGGCCTTCTCGTTCGCCGCGAAGCCGGCCTTTCTTCCCGGCGAGCAATACCAGTACAGCAACACCAACACGGTGYTGCTCGGCATGGTGATCGAAGCGGTGACCGGCCAGCTGCTGGGCGACGTGCTGGCCGCGCGAATCTTCAGGCCGCTCGGACTGAACGGCACGAGCTATCCGTCGTCGGCCAACCTGCCGCCGCCGACACCGACGCCCTATGCGGTCGATGTCGTCACGGGCGTCGCCGATGATCAGCCGCTCATCAGCCCGACGTCGCTGGCGGGTTCCGGCGCCATGGCATCGACGTTGGCCGACTTGCTCGTGTGGGGCGACGCGCTGGGTCGCGGCTCGCTACTCAGCGCGGAACTCCAGGATCTGCGCAAATCGCGCGCGCGAGTGGTCACCAACGGCCCCGAGTACGAGCGCTACGGCCTGGGCATCGGACAGATCGGCAACTGGTGGGGACACACCGGCAGCGGCGTCGGGTTCCAGATCGCGACCATGAACCTCGCGTCCCGCAACGCGACGGTCGCGGTCATGGTGAACGCCACGCCCGAAGGATCGCGTCGCGACCTCAACCTGGCCCAGGAATTGTTCGTGAAGCTGGCTGCGGTCGTCGAGGCGGGCTGACGATGAAGAGGTCGGCCAGCGCAACGCAAGCGCTGCGGCTACCAGAGCCTCCACCACGGCCGACGCTGCCGCATGTGCAGTGGCCGGAGATCGAGGCGATCGATGATGCTGGCCGCTGCGCCGAATCGATTGGCAGGCTCGGGTTCCTGATCCGATGATTCACGACCGTGTCTGGTCGCGCCCTGCATCGGACGTCGGTCTTGCCGATTCAGTGGAGAGGAGGCTGTGTCCGAGGAGGGCATGGGAGCATTGTGGCAGGCGCTTTCCAACTGAGGTGTGATGAACTTCGCGCACTTGCCGTCTATTGCGGACCTGCGCGCTCGTGGTCTGCCGCCGCGGCACACAGGCGAACAGTACCTGGTTCTTGCTCTACGCCTGCGTGCATTTTGCGAGGCGAATGCTGCCGCCCCAATCGGGCCGACGCCGCCTTCAGTCCTACACCTTGTTCCGCCTACACAATCTGTCCGGCATGACAAGCCGGTCCTGCGTTAAGGCGACACCATCAAGACGGTTGGTGGCCACAAGGGTGACAGCTATAGCGCGTGTTCTTCCTTCGCTCATCGTTAGGCCAACCGATATGCCGTCCTGGGACGGTCTCTGCGGCCGAAAAAGAACTCACGACGACGGACCTCGCGACCTGTGCAGGTCGCTGAATTCCGAGGTTCAGCGACAGCCACTATCGGGCACCATAACGCGCCCTTATCGGCCCCAATACATGCACGAGGAGACGGGGAGCTTCGGCATTGCGGCGCTCCGCAAGCAATTGAAGCGAGACCAGGTCACGCCATTCTTTGCGCGACTGGAGCCGTGCCTAAGTCGATCCTGAGCTGAACCTCCAGCCCCTCTCCGGGACGCCAAGCATGCAATCGCCACCCATGAGCCAATGCAATCTCTTGGCAGATTGTCAAGCCCAGACCTGCACCGTCATCGCGCCGCTCAGGACCTCGCCAGAAGCGATCGCAAATTCGAGGCAGCTGTTCCACCGGAACCCCAGACCCTTGGTCCCGGACAGCGAGTCCAGAGCGGTGGACGGTGATCGCCACGACCCCACCAACCGAGCTGTGCTGGATGGCGTTCTCCAGCAAGTTCTTCAACAGTGTGAACAGGGCTCCCCGATCAGCATGCCAGCATCGAACATCGTCATCGACTCGCATACCCAAATAAACTGAATGGCGCTCGGCGACCCGGGTCATGAAATCGAACACCTCCTGCACGGCCGGACGCGGATCCATCGGGACAATGCGGTAGTTCTGAGGCTCGCTGACCTCGGCCAGCATCAGCAATTGCTGGACCTGCCTGGCCATGCGGTCGACGTCCTGCAGGATTAGGCTGTTGTGCCTGTCTTGCGGCCGCAGTTCGAGCTGGGCGCGGATCAGCGCCAGCGGCGTCTTCAGTTCATGAGCGGCACTGGCCAAGAACTCCTGCTGGGTACGAAAGCCGTGCCGCAAGCGGTCCAGCGCGTGGTTAAAAGCCATCACCAAGGGGCCGATCTCGACCGGTTGCGCCTCAGCGTCCAATCGTTCATCCAGCGTACGTGGCGTGATTCGCAGGGCCGCTGCGGAGGCTGCGCGCAACGGCTCCAGCGCTCGCCGGAGCGTAAAGTGCGTCGTGATGAGGAAGATCACGAAGAAGGTCAGGCAGGTGGCCGCTACGCCTTGCCACAACGCCGTCGTCCCGACGGACTCCCTCACACGCAGAACCAGGCGGTCACTGGTTGCGAACTGCACATACCATCGCCGACCTTCATGCGTCAGTGGCACGGTCGCTGCATGCATGGGAACACCATTGCGCAGTATTGGAAAGGCGCGCACCGTCGGATCAAAAGGCTGGCCTTGCGGCGCAAGGGCATCAGGTTGCGCATCGGGGGCATAGACCACGCGCCCTGCCTCGTCCAGAATTCGCAGGATTACCTCGCCACCAAGGGCAGTGAAAATCCAACGCTCGATGCGAGTCTCATCGACGCCGATGGGCCGTCCCTGCTCATTGAAACGAACGAGGCCGGCAACCGATTCGGTGTAGTTCTCGATGCCGCTTCTCAGCATATGCTGGCTGAAGGGCTTGGCGAACAATAGGACGCACACCGCTACGAGGCCCGCACTGAGCGCCATGCCGATGAAAAAGACCGCCAACAGACGGGAGCGCAAGCTACGAGGCCGATGGATCTTCACGCAATGCATAACCGTGATTCTTGATGCTGACGATCTGAAGGCGTGATCCAATGGCAAGCAGCTTACGGCGCAGCGAAGCAGCGCAACGTCCGTGGCATTCGGCGTAATCGTCTCCGACAGTCCCCAGGCGGCAGCTTCAAGCGTCGTTCGGCGCACTGTGCCGCCGACCTGATACATCAAGCTGAGCAAGATCTGAAGTTCCGCTGGAGCAAGCTTTACCGCTTTTGCGTCACATTCGAGACGGCCTTCGCCTGAGTGCACTCGGAGATCGTCAAACTCCGGCATCGAGGCCCGTCGCGTCGCCGGGCACCGCATCAGTGCTCGCACGCGGGCCACCAGCTCCTCCATCGGAATAGGCTTGGTGAGGTAGTCGTCGGCGCCCGATTCCCGCCCGTCGATCCGGTCGTGCAGCGCGTCGCGTGCCGTCAGCATCAGACAAGGCATGGCCATGCGTGCGTTGCGCAAGCGCCTCACCAATCCAAGGCCATCGCCATCGGGGGGACCGCGATCGACAATCACCGCTGGATCGAACTGGATGCTGCTGTTCAACGAGAGTTGACTGCCTTGGCGCAGCGAGGCTCGTGTGCGGCATAAGGCCAAGGTCGTATTGCTGGCCGCCCAGGGCTGGCAGAACAAGGACATCCTTGCTGAGTTCCAGCACCACGCGCACGCGCGACCGGTCCTTGGTCAGGCGCAGGCTCTGCACCACGCCGATCTGCACATCCTTGTACTTGAAGACCGTCTTGCCGGCCTCCAGCCCATCGGCCGTCTTGAAGCTCACCTCGATCTTGGGACCGCGGTCGAGCAGGATCTGGGAGACCAGCGTGATGCCGATCAGTGCGGCGACCAGCGGAATCAGCCAGATCAGCGAAGGCACCCAGCCGCGGCGGCGGGTCGCGCGAGGCTTCGCCAGTCCGAGTGGAACTGGAGGACTCCTGCCCTCGTCACTCATGGTTGTTCTCCGTCACTTCCCGATCTGTCGGAGATCGGGTCAGACGAGCAGCCAGATCGTCGGCCGCCTTGTCGATGCCGGCTCTTGAGGCATCCAGTTTTCCGAAGGTTGCCTTGATGTTCCAGGCGTTGGGATATTGCCTAGCGACATAGGCCATCAAAAGCCGATCGGTGGAGGCGTCGAATATCTCCACCGCGTAGGTGACCGACCCCGTGAACAACCCCTCCTTGCCGCGCAGGGCCTGCACGAGGTTGTAGGGCCCGCCCGCCAGATCGAAGCGCGTGAATGTGCCGATCATCGGCGTGCTGGCTGTCGCGCCGGTCAACGTGAGCTTCAGCCGGAGCGTGTCGGGACCGGTGCGCGTCACCAGGCTGAATCTCGCGTTGAGCCTGTCGCTGAACCGGGCGTCCATGTACTGAGCCAGCGCCTCCCGGTCTTCTTCGGTCACGTCCTCGAATTGGCTGTCACTCCCGCGATAGATCTCGATCGGCTCGATGAGGATGTTCGAATAGGCTCGCCAATCGATGCGTTCGGAATGGCTGTACAGCATCTGGCCGGCAATGTCCGTCGCGTCCGGCTGTAACTGTGCAGAAGACAGGGGGCCGGGATAGGGAAGGGGCTGTGTCCCCGTGCAGCCTGCCAAGGCGAAAGCGGCGGCGTGAATCATGGTGTGCATCGATGGGCGCATTCGTGTTTCCTTTGTGTGCGAGGCGGGCGGCTCGATTGGCGGCGGCGCCCATGCCGCGGACGTGCGCGGCGCGCGTGAACCTGCTACTCCGGATTGGTCTCTGACCGTCCATCCGGCGGTTGGGAGGCTGTCGTCCCTTGGTTCCCAACGGGTTCCACGACCGATCCGTCCGAACCTGCGTTCTGACCCTGACGTCGCCGCTGCAGATAGGCGTCTCTGACGAACGTGTACTTGTCCAGAGAGATCTCATCGACCAAGCGGCCCGCGTCGAGAAACGTCGCCCGCTTGTCCACGACCTTCAGCACTGTCAGGGTGTTGCGCGCCGGGACATTGCCAACGGAGCCCAGGGGGTTCCCCAGGCTGTCCACGGGCAGCGCCGCCGCATCGCGCAGGTCCGAAGGCCCGAAGAGCGGAAGCACCAGGTACGCGCCCGTCCCAACCCCCCACGCGCCGAGCGTGCGCCCGAACTCTTCGCCGTGCCGAGGCATGCCCCAGTCGCTGGCGAAATCGACGAACCCGAGCATGCCGACGGTGGAGTTCGTGCCGAATCGTCCGAGATCCGACATGCCCTCCTTGAACCGGCCCTGCAGCATGAGATTGACTGCCGACCACGGCTCGGCAAGGTTCGAGAAGAAATTCGAAATGCCCGTTCGTGCCGGCGTCGGCACCACGGCCTTATACGCCGAAGCCGTCGGCTTCAGCACCACCTTGTCGAGTCCCTCATTGAAGGCAAAGACCTTGCGGTTGACGGGCTCGAGCGGATCCGGCTTCTGTACGATTGCGCAGCCCCCAGCGAGCATGCAAGATCCCATCAGAACCGCCAGTTGAGTCCTCCGATGGGGCCTCCTCACTGCGTGGGTGCGGTCAGTGGGAACGAGGCCCTCGTGAAGTTGAGTCGTTGGTGCGATGCCGTTCATTGAGCTGTCCTGAGTGAGATCGAGCGCCGCTGTTCATCTGCGCCGATGTGGATACTCAGGCCAGTCGTCTTACCGAATCCTTTCGGACGCTGCCTTATTCACAACTGAATCGCCCCGGGTTTGAGGAGGCTTCAACTCTTGAGAAGATGAAGCCATGAACAAGTCGAACAAGTTCTCGCCCGAGGTCCGTGAGCGCGTGCTGAGGATGGTGCAGGAGCACCGAGGGGAGTACCCGTCGCTGTGGGCGGCCGTTGAATCCATTGCACCGAAGATCTTCTGTGTGCCGCAGACGCTGCTGGACTGGGTCAAACGCGCAGAGGTCGATGCCGTGGTGCGCGAAAGAGTCACGACCGACGAAGCGCAGCGAATGAAGGAGCTCGAGCGCGAGGTCAAGGAACTGCGCCGGGCCAACGAGATCCTGAAGTTGGCGAGCGCGTTTTTCGCCCAGGCGGAGCTCGACCGCCGACTGAAGTCCTGAGGGATTTCATCGACAAGGGGTGCGACTCACCCCAGTCGCTCGTGGTCGTCCGCGATGGTGGCGTCGGCGTCAATGCGGCTCCTCGGCGGATGTGTGCTCGCCTCGACGACTGGGGACTGCGGGGACATACGGGAACGGCATTGGGCAAGAGGTGCGGMTCTGAACACCGACAGCGGCATCGGCGCAGGCGCGGCGGCGATGGTCAGCGATGCCTGCATCGCGCGTGCTGCGGTCTTGGGCGACCGTGCGAGACATACCTGAGCTGCTGGAGCCAAAGCGCCCCATGCTGTCCACCGCTGTGGCGATCACCTGTTGTCGGCTGAGCTTGCCACCCGGGGCCTCGTCGACGAGCCCCGCTCGATCGCACACCAGCCGGTAAGGGTTGCGTAATTGTTCTCACGCGAAGATGCCGCCTCCCGGCCAAACCGCTCGCGGCGTGCTCACAAGTGCGAGCGGCCGCAAACCCTTCAGCAAGAAAGACCCATCCAATGAGCGTCAATCGACCCTTGTCCATCACCCTGCCGGCCGTCTTGGTGGGGCTGTGCCTGTCCACTGTCAGCTCCGGCGCAATGGCGGTTGATGCCGAGGCCATTGCCAAACAAGGCTATGGCTGGGGGCTGGGTTTGGCCGTAGCTACGCAGCGCCCATACAAGGGCATCAATCAGAAGGCACAACGTCTTCCCCCTGATCAATTTCGAGAACGAGTATGAGCGCGTCCTTGGCAACGCTTTCGACGTCACACTCCCCTCGCTCGGGCCTTTACGAGTTTGCAGTCAGGACTAAAATTGGGCTCGGCGAAGGCTACAAGGCTTCCGATTCGAGCGATCTGGAGGGGATGAGCGATCGAAAGGGAAGTGTCGATCTGGGATTGGCGGCTACGTGGGCGACCTC